>JBAQMG010000001.1:0-3957 GCA_049302575.1 Desulfitobacteriaceae bacterium
CTGAACTTTATCAAAGATGCAGAACACCCGCAGTACAGCTTGCGCACGATGTATGATCATGACATTATGCGCGGAGGAATCTCAGCGTGGCGAGCAGGTGAAGCCGGAACGATAGCCACTGTGAAGAAGACCATCTCAAGTAATCGTATACTGTTTACCCGCTATTCTTTTGAGGCGACAGGTGGATTCTTCAACCAAATGCCATTGAAAAAGGGCTCTGGACAATTTCCGTTGAAAAGCGGGGACTCTAGATTGCACAATATCAAACGATACGGAGGATATGACAATGTGTATGGTGCGTATTTTATTTTGGTCGAGCATAGGCTCAAAAGAAAACTTGTACGCTCGATTGAGTATGTCCCAATCAGACTAGCAAGAAAGATTGCCGGGGATCCCAGTGAATTGCTTAACTACTGCTGCCAAGAGAAGCCTTTTGGATTGGGATTGAATGAGCCTAGGATTTTGATTCCTAAAATCAAAATCAACACGTTGTTTAACCTTGATGGTTTTCCGATGCACATATCCGGCAGAACTAACGACGATATAACCTTTAAGCCAGCTGTTCAACTTTGTGTAGATGAAAGCAACGAAATATATTTAAAGAAAGTGATCAATTATGTTGAACGCCGTAAGGCAAATTCAAAAAATCCACCGGCAATAACAACCTTTGATGGCATTACAAACGTTGAAAATCAAAAAATATATGATCTGCTACTTGCTAAACACAAGGATACTATCTACAGATTACGCCCAGCCTCTCAGGTGAGGACGCTGGAAAAAGGAAAAGAAATATTTTGTGAATTGCCACCTGAGCAACAATGTGAGGCGATATGCAATATACTGAAGCTGTTCAAGTGTATTTTTGGTACCACAGATCTGAAAGCAATTGGTGGCTCCGGGCAGGCAGGTATGCAGAAGAAAAACAAAAACATTACGCAATGCGCTAAGGCGGCTATAATACATCAATCGCCAACCGGAATCTTTTCAACAGAAATTGACCTTTTAGCATTATGAGCTGGCGTATCGTAATAATCTCAAAGCGCGCGAAGCTGGATTTGAGCCTTGAAAGCATGGTTGTGCGAGGAGAAGACAGTACAAGAATACACTTAGCGGAGATCTCTGTACTGATAATTGAAAATACGGCGGTTTCCCTCACTGCGGCACTTCTCTGCGAACTAGTAAAACGCAAGGTCAAGGTAATTTTCTGTGATGAAAAACGAAACCCCATTTCCGAACTGGTGCCTCTTTATGGAAGGTATGATTCAAGCGCAAAGGTCAGGATGCAATGTGCCTGGAGTGAATATACCAAGGGTAGTGTTTGGACTGCAATAGTTAGAGAAAAAATTGATAAACAAAGGACACTTTTGGCCGAATTTAGTCTCCCAGAGGAAAAATTGCTGAGCGGATATATCTCCGAACTGGAGTATATGGACTCGACAAATCGTGAGGGGCATGCCGCAAAAGTATATTTTAATGCGCTCTTTGGCATGCAATTCTCAAGAAGTTCGGAGATCCCGATTAATGCGGCATTGAACTATGGATACAGTATTCTGCTTTCCGCTATCAACCGTGAAATCACAATAAACGGCTATATCACGCAGCTTGGTATCCACCACGACAATATGTTTAATCACTTCAACTTGGGTTCAGACTTGCTTGAACCGTTCAGGCCTTTAGTAGATAGAACAGTGCATAAAATGAATCCCGAGAAGCTGGGAAAAGATGAGAAACTGAAAATGATAGATATCTTGAATCAAACGGTGATCGTAGATGGAAAGGAGCAGTATGTGAACAACGCAATCAAGATCTATTGCAAAAGTGTATTTGACGCGATGAATGAAGCAGACATATCGCTATTAAGGTTTTATAGAAATGAGTTATAGATTTATGAGAGTAATTGTTTTCTTTGATTTACCTATGGAATCAACGCAAGAGCGCAGGGAATACGGACGTTTCCGAAAATATCTGCTGAAGAGTGGGTTTCTGAAACTGCAAAAATCCGTTTATTCCAAGTTGATGCTTAATGCTACAGCTTCTTCTGCAATCATGGAGAACGTGCGAAAGAACAAGCCTGCTGCAGGTCTTGTTCAGATGCTTACCATCACAGAAAAACAGTTTGCTAGAATGGAATTTGTGTTGGGACAATCAACTTCAAATCAACTAGATAGTACTGAAAGGTTGGTTGTTTTATGAAGTTTGCACATCCTTTACTGTCTGAACCTATTGAATTTTTGGATGGGAAAATCAACGTGCTTATCATCGAGAACCAAACTCAGCTATCGATTTTCATAATGGAATTAATGAGACAGCAAAATGGCGAGGAAGGAACATTCGTTCTATCTGAGGATTTCAAACCGGTTTTAATCGAAAAAAAACTGGAACTAATAACTGACTGGTTTCAACTTGATATCAATAGTCGAAAGCTGCAGAATAAACTGTACGCTCAAATAGAAACTCTTGCATTGGGTGAAAAATTTTATACACAGACCATGGAGTTGCTGGGTTATGTAGAGACATTTCTCGACGATTTAATTTGTGATGTGGATTATCCCATTGTCAAAACGAAAAAAATCGATGCCGCAACATTAACGAAATGCGTGGAGCTTAGATTTGATTTTGATGGGGATTCACTTTTAAGAAGAGTAGTAGATTATTTTGCAATAGCAAGAAATTTCCTTGGTATTACATGCTTTGTACTTGTAAATATTAAGAGTTATTTGTCAGTTGATGAATTGCGCTCGCTGTACAAGCAGATAGCCTATCAGAAGCATTACGTCATACTTTTAGAAAATGTAGAACGGGACGTTTCGCTTGCTGAAGAACGTGTATGTATAATAGATGATGATTTGTGTGAAATCAGACGATATTAGTTGACAATTTGAGAGATTTACTGATAACATTTGATCGACAAGGCAATGATGCCGTCATATGAAACGACCATGTTATGGTGGCATGGTCATTCCTAATCTGAAATTTGAGGTTTGAGGTTTGAGAATGGTGTAATTTCGTATGGTAGTCAAGCACGACTACGACCTCACCATTCACTCCCTCCGTTTGAGAATGGTGTAATTTCGTATGGTAGTCAAGCGTAAGCCTACAGGACCTAAGTAAAGCCGAGGTTTGAGAATGGTGTAATTTCGTATGGTAGTCAAGCTGAATCATAGTTAGCTATTGGCGTGTTAGTAGGTTTGAGAATGGTGTAATTTCGTATGGTAGTCAAGCTAAACCTCATCCAGAAGGAGTTATTCCTAAGTTTGAGAATGGTGTAATTTCGTATGGTAGTCAAGCAAAGCTTTTGTCTGAATCTTCAAGGGTTAAGTTTGAGAATGGTGTAATTTCGTATGGTAGTCAAGCCCTACCATCTCCAAGAAATCCCCAATGCATGTTTGAGAATGGTGTAATTTCGTATGGTAGTCAAGCATAATCCCAGTCCGCTAGTGTCTGACCCTTGTTTGAGAATGGTGTAATTTCGTATGGTAGTCAAGCTCTTGATGGCTGTAGCCCATCGCTCTGTTAGTTTGAGAATGGTGTAATTTCGTATGGTAGTCAAGCTAGCCATAATACAACCCCTCCACCATCTGTGTTTGAGAATGGTGTAATTTCGTATGGTAGTCAAGCAAACATTCTTCGCGGTCGTGGCTGCTATAGGTTTGAGAATGGTGTAATTTCGTATGGTAGTCAAGCATTATAATTTACAATATTGCTCTAACACCTGTTTGAGAATGGTGTAATTTCGTATGGTAGTCAAGCCGAAAACGTTCCTGATGCAATCTTCATCCTAGTTTGAGAATGGTGTAATTTCGTATGGTAGTCAAGCTGCTCTTGTAAACGTGTCTTTATATTCCCCGTTTGAGAATGGTGTAATTTCGTATGGTAGTCAAGCTTGATTCGCCGTGTGTATTCATCTGGCAAGGTTTGAGAATGGTGTAATTTCGTATGGTAGTCAAGCCATTACCC
>JBAQMG010000002.1:0-3698 GCA_049302575.1 Desulfitobacteriaceae bacterium
CTAAGGAACGGATCTTATTGTTAATAAAGGCATTCGTGGCTTAAGCCTCCGGAGGGGTGGCTCATTTTTCCCGGAGAGGTGGCTCACATACTACCGGAATAATGGCTCCGCCAAACCGTAATATGCAGCAATCACCAGAAATGGTATTCACATCCCTAGCCTATCACATGGATATCGAGTGGCTCGAAGAAGCCTACAAGCGGACAAGGAAGAATGGAGCTGCGGGAGTAGATGGAGTGACAGCTGAGGAATACGAGGCTAATCTGCAGTACTCGGCGTAACAGCTCGCTGTCGCTCACCGTTCCGCACAGGGTCATGGAACCTCTCTTTGGATGGGGTGATAGGAGCCACCTACCCATACCCATAAGTTGAAGGGGTGAATCTTAAATGCAACTGGAAAAAGTAGCAATCATCAAAGAAGGTAAAGATGCTGGCAGGATCATCCCCTTTAATATGGATGCTTCAGGTGACTATAATGTCCGTGATTCAACCAGTATGTAGAAATGTATTAAGAAATGGGGGGGAATATGAAAGAATTTTTGCATGATCCTTCAGAGTATATTCGTGGACTTCAGCAGTTATTAATTTCGGATAAGAAAAAAATAGCCTTATTATTGGAGAAGTTTAAATGAGCTTAAAAAAGGACATAGCAAGTGTATTTAGTTCAAACGTGATTAATCTATTGATAGGAATTATTACAGGTTTTTTAATTCCTGCTTTTTTATCTTTAGATCAATATGCCTATCTAAAAACCTTTACATTATATATCGGCTTTGTAGGAATTTTGCATTTTGGGTTTATCGACGGTCTTTATATTAAATATGGGGGGAGAAAGGAAAAGGAATTAGATAAGGGTATCTTAAAGGGGGAACATAATTTCTTACTCTCTTTTCAGCTTATTGTAACTCTGTTTTTTATTTTTATGGGAATTTTTTCAAAAGACAAGATTATACTCGCATTTTCTTTAGCGATCCTCCCGACTAATATGCAAACCCTTTTTAAGTTTTTATTCCAGGCATTGGGCCAATTCGGAGCATATTCTAAGATTATGCTTATTACACCTAACTTGCTGCTTATCATGAATTTATTTGTTATTTACATTCTGAGATTAGATAACTATTGGCCCTTTATTGTAGGAACTTTACTTATTAATTACCTAGTGTTTATAGGCTTGGAAATTAGTTTTCTGAGGAAAGAGCGAGGTCATAAAGCATCAGTTAATATCGATTGGATAAAGGACAATTTTAAAGTTGGAATTTTTATCATGATCGGGAACTTATCTACGATGTTGTTTTACTCGATCGATCGATGGTTTGTAAGATACCTCTTTTCTGTTACAGAGTTTGCATTTTATTCCTTCGCAATATCTATGATCTCGGTTATAAATATTTTAATAAGCTCGGTTACAATGACGTTCTATCCTTACTTAATAAGAAATCAAGATGAAGGTTTGTATAGAAAGATCAAGATTTACTTTTTAATTCTAGGAACGATAGCCAGCGGTGGCTAATTTGCCTTTTCCTTTATCGTAACGTTTTTTTTAAAAAAATACATTCCTTCTTTGGATATAATATCGATCTTATTTGCAGGTTTTCCCGCCATAATTGTAATCAACGCCTTATATGTGAACTTATATAAAGCCCAAAAACAAGAAAGACGGTATTTCTTTACTGTATTTAAAATGCTCCTTGTATCAGTAATTATTAACATAATGGCAGTACTGATTTTTAAAACTTCTCAATCGATAGCCATAGCGACAACCCTTGCTTTTTATGTATGGTATATCTATTCAGCAAAGGATTTCAAATATTTGGCAATTAATTCCAAAGAAATAATATATTTGTGTTTGTACATAAGTCTATTCTTTCTTACAACAATCCGCTTCAATTGGTGGCAGGGCGCCATTATATATTTCGCTACTATTGCTTTAATAAACTATGCATTTTATTCCAAAGAAATTAGAGAGCTGATTACGCGAAAGCATATAGAAGGAGAGAAACTATGAAAGTTTTAATTGTCGGTTCAAACGGTCAGCTTGGTAAAGAAATCACAAAACAGTTTCAGTCAAGGTATGAGCTGTTACTGTATGATATCCCTTCACTAGATATTACAAACTACCAGTCTGTAGAAAGCCTAATCTCAGACACTAATCCAGCTGTGGTGATTAATGCTGCAGCCTATACTAATGTCGAAAAGGCCGAGGAAGATGAGGATGCCGCCTTTCGAGTAAACGCTCTTGGCGCACAAAACTTAGCGCTTGCGTGTCATAAGGCTGGGGCAAAATTAGTTCATATTAGCACAGACTATGTCTTTGATGGCACAGCAACTAGTCCGTACGAGGAATTATATTCTACTAATCCTCTTTCTGTCTATGGCAAGAGTAAACTGTGGGGGGAAAAGCTTGTGGAGCAGGTCGGAGGGGAGTACTTTATTCTGCGCACATCCTGGCTCTATGGGGATGGGCCTAACTTTGTGCGCACGATGTTGAAATTGGCTGAGCAAAGGGATCATCTTAAGGTAGTGGCTGATCAGTATGGTACCCCGACCTATGCCAAAGATTTGGTTTGGGTCATTGAGCTATTGATCCAGACGGAGTTTTATGGTCTTTATAATGCCTCCAATCAAGGAAGTTGTACTTGGTGGGAATTTGCCCAGAAAATATTTGCTTTGGCTGGTAAAACCGTGCAGGTTGAACCTGTCAGTACAGGGGGATATCCTGTCAAAGCGAAACGCCCGCAGTATTCTGTGATGGAAAATAAACTCTTGCGACTCAGGGGACTGGATGTCATGCGACCATGGGAAGAAGCACTTCAGGATTATCTGGAACATGAAGGCCGATTAGCAGAAAGACAGGATGGGGGAGACTTGCGTTGAAAACTTGGTTAGTGACTGGGGGAGCCGGTTTTATTGGGAGTAATTTTATCAGGTATATGTTACAACAAGGTGATGTCCGACTGATCAACTTAGATAAGCTGACCTATGCTGGTAATCAGGAATCCCTTGCTGATGTAAGTAACCATCCTCAATACTCGTTTATTCAGGGCGATATTGCCGACCAGGCTTTGGTTAAAGGCTTGTTACATGAATACCACCCTCAGGTGGTGGTTAATTTTGCGGCGGAATCGCATGTTGATCGCTCGATTGAAGGACCGATGGATTTTATTCAGACGAATATTATGGGAACCTTTAATTTGCTCGAAGCAGTACGTAGTTATTGGAAGGAGAAAATAAAGAATAACGAGGATGAGTTCCGATTTTTACATATTTCTACGGATGAGGTCTACGGTTCTTTGGGTAGTACGGGGTATTTCATGGAAACCACACCCTACGCGCCAAATTCACCCTACTCGGCTTCGAAAGCATCTTCAGATCATCTGGTGAGAGCGTATTTTCATACGTATGGACTGCCGACTTTAACAACGAATTGCTCTAATAATTATGGGCCTTACCAATTTCCAGAAAAACTTATTCCCTTAATGCTTCTCAATGCTTTAGAAGGCAAACCCTTGCCTATTTATGGAGATGGACAAAACATTCGGGACTGGCTCTATGTTTTAGATCACTGCAGTGTCCTTAAGACGGTCATCGAACGTGGTCAAAGCGGCGAAACGTATAATATCGGCGGCAACAACGAAAAAAGTAACCTAGACGTGGTGCATACCCTCTGTGACCTGTTGGATGAATTGTCACCCCGGTCT
>JBAQMG010000003.1:0-23727 GCA_049302575.1 Desulfitobacteriaceae bacterium
CACATTACTTTGAGTTTTATATTCCAATAGTATGGCTTCCGCTGAAATGTCAAGATCATTGCTCGTTAAGATGAACGTACTTTCCTTGCGGATAACTTCTTTTATTTTTTCCGTCTCTCGTTGGTAGGTAATACAAAGTCGGTATTCTGTGGTTGTTAAGTTTTTTGACGAATCCAGAAACGGACGACCTTGACGCTTCTTTTCTACGGGCCCTGGCAGGATGGTAATACTGTGAAAGTTTGTCTTTAGAAGTCGTTTATTCTGAATGAGTTCGATCTCCCGCTTAGCATCGTCCAAACAGGCAAAGATGCGCTTATGATAGGTCTTGATCTCACGATCAAGACGATCTCTTTCACTCTGTACCTTTTTTTCAATACTCTTAACCTTAGAGGGTTCTAGCGCCGTGGAATAGACAATGGCATTCTTCAAGGCGAAACTTTTGTAGCTCCCAACGCTTTCCTCCACAACGTATTCTACGTCCTTATTATGGGCATTCTTATAGACTACTTTTTGGCCATTTTCACGGACTCCTTTTTCGATGAGTGCCTTTGCTTCGTTAATATTGTCCGGCATCCGCGTGATAAATTTCAACTTTGCTGCTTTAAACTTTAGGAGGATCTCTTCGGAGAATAAGGCACTATCGGCAATATAATAAAATGTCGTTTTGTCGACATCAAGCTGATCCAAAAGTTTTACTACGTCGTCGATATTATCCTTGTTGTAGGTCTTGTCACTCATATTTCCAGATAACACTTTAGCATCCACAATGGTTCCGTCCGCCGTACCCATGCCAAATTTAATCTGCTTTTTATCAGGTCGCCGCGCTTTACTATGGCCAAAATCAATGCTTATAACGCCCATCTTACCTTCCACAGTTTCATAGTTGCCCCACATCACGAACGAAATGGTATCATAATTGATCGACTTAATTTTTATTCCATAGGTTAGCAAAGCATTGGTACAGATCTCCGAGAAGATTCTGCGACATCCGGCCTGATAGAAAGCATCCAGAAAATAGGCAAAACGGTCATCTTGTATTTGATCCAATTCCACTGGAACGTGAAAAATACCCTCCAGATCCTTGGGGTGATAGTAATCATTCAATTGATATAAAGGTTTGTAGCCTTCTTCCGCCATCGGGGCCATTAAAATCATGGCTTCAACACCAGGAGGAATGTCCATAGGCCGTCCAGTCGCTTTTTGCATATGCTTATTGATGATTTGCGGTAAGCCTATTTTTTCACACAAGCCCACAAAAAGCTGCAGACGACCATCAGTATAGGTTCGAACGGTATTCAAATCAATCGATTCTGGTTGCATGAGCGTCTCTCCTTGCTTTAGCAAACGGTTTTAAGACTATCATACAATAAAGAGGCGAGCTTGACCAGCACTTTCTATTTGTGGTATTGAATTAAATACTCAATTGGGAATTTCTGTTTTCTGGGGATATGAGTCAAGAAATGCTTTATGTCGGTGAGAAAACCGAGTGTAGAGCAGGCTGCGGAAATAGATCTAGAATAGGTCGCTCAGCTAGCGCTGCAGCATATCGAAGCGCAGGAATATCAGCAGCAACTGTTCGAACTGGGAATACATAAAATCATCAAGCTAGGCATCGTCTTTCGGGGGAAGGAGGTCTTGGTGTTGCGCCAGGCTAAGGACTAAGATTTAACAAGATTCGACACGCTCCCCGAATTACCACGCGTGCCCTAAGTCACAGGTTGCTGTCAGGCTGAATACAATAGTTAGGGTAAACGTATCTTTGAGGAGTGAAAAAGATATGAGGATTTTAAAACAAGGCATGCGCGGTTCAGATGTTGCTGAAGTACAAACGCGTTTAAAAATCTGGGGATATAATCCAGCTTCAATTGACGGGATTTTCGGTCGCATGACTTTCAACGCAGTAATCCAATTTCAAACCGCCCGTGGACTTAAGCCCGATGGAATCGTAGGCCCAATTACTTATAATGAATTGCGAAAAAGTCCATCCTCGCTAGGAACTATACCCTATGTTATTAAGTCAGGGGATACCTTTTATAAGATAGCTCAAACTTTTGGAATTTCGTTGGTAAGTTTAACCGCTGCAAACCCAGGAGTTGATCCGAACAAACTATATATTGGACAACAAATTCGAATTCCGCAGACTTCCCGCAAACAATCCATTGCAGCCTGGATTCCTTACTGGCTTCAAGATGAAGCCTTCGCCGTGATTCAAAAAAATTCAGACCTTTTTAGCACAATATCTCCCTTTTGGTATGAACTTACGTCCGAAGGAGACCTAAGTGTCTTTCCGAATAGTGAAGATCAAAAAATAATTAGTTTCGCCAAAAGTCACGGGATGGAGCTTATTCCTCTGATTACCAATAGTTACAAAAGTCTGCCCTTATCCACCATCATCAATGACCCCGTTCTTCGCCAAAAGCACATCCGAGCTATTGTCGATAAAGTATCTCTTATGGGCTACGATGGAATAGAAATTGATTATGAAAATCTCCTAGTGACGGACAAAGCGGTCTTTGTACTCTTCTTGCGCGAGTTGAAAGCCGCCTTAGGCATCAACAAAAAAGTTGTAGCTACTCTTATGGCTAAGACAAACACCATAGGTAATGGTAGTGCCGCAACTGCCCATGACTATTATGGCATAGGGCAAGTCGTTGATACTGTTCGAATCATGAATTACGATTATAGCTGGTTAACACCGGGACCTATTGCTCCAGCGGATTGGGTAAAACAAGTGCTCACTTATGCAGTCACGGTAATTCCACGCGAAAAGCTGGAAGCCGGATTACCCACTCATGGTTACAATTGGGGAATGGGAAGAACGGGAGTCACTTATCAAAGTGCCATAGACACAGCTAAAACGTACAATGTCCCAATCATGGAAGACCGTCAGAATGGTCCACATTACAATTATACGGACAATAATGGTACTCCTCATGAAGTATGGTTTATCAATGCCCTTAACTTCAAGACACTCCTAGAAATCGTTAAACAGTTAAATCTCCGAGAAATCGCTATCTGGCATCCAGGAAATGACGACCCCGCCATATATGATGTCATCCGAAACAGTTGATCCACTTGATGTTCAGCTTTAGCTGAACGAGTTCACTTCCTTAAGTTCATACTCGCAAAAAAATGCAAGGCACTTTCCTAGGCAACACTATATCAGTTGTATTCATAGACGAAATCCAGCTTAGTGCACTAGAATCATTAATTGATTTAAAAAATAACTGGTGTAAGAAAAGCAGAAGGCAATGTTGGTATTTTAATTACCAACAGTGCCTTCTGTTAAAAATGGATTATCATGCTAATATATGAAATCTATTTCGGTTTTTTGGGTTGCTTAGGCTTTTTTGTCTCCTTCTTGGGACTTTTATCTCCCATTTCAGATCACTCCTTCCGTACTCATATTAATTCTAAATAGATATTCAACAAATATTAATAAAATTCCTTCTGTTTACTTGATGATTTAAAAGAGAATCAAAACTCCAAAGTGATTTAGACTGCAGAAATAAAGAATTGAAAATGAGTAGTTATTAAAAAGTATTTAAAGAAATGGATGTTTAGCTTGAGTTTATTAAAAATGCTTTTATAAATAATTTGCTGGAGGTCTTTTAAAATGGAGGCTATCGAAATTAAAAACCTGACCAAGTATTATGGCAAGGCACGAGGAATTATTGATGTCAGTTTTAATGTTGCAGAAGGAAAAATTTTTGGCTTTATTGGTCCAAATGGTGCAGGTAAGTCAACCACTATTAGGACCTTATTATCGCTAATTTACCCAACCAGCGGGAGTGCTAAAATATTTGGGAAAGACTGTGTAAAATACGGACCAGAAATTAAAAAGGAAATAGGCTATTTGCCATCAGAAGTTTTTTATTATGATAAAATGAACGTTAGCGATTTATTAAAGTATTCAGCCAGCTTCTATAAAAAAGATTGTAGTAAAAGGATCAATGAACTAGCCAATCTAATGGAGCTAGATCTCAATAAAAGAATTGATGATTTGTCCTTTGGTAATAAAAAGAAAGTTGGTATAGTTGAGGGGCTACTGCATGAACCAAAGCTGATTATACTTGATGAACCAACTGGTGGCTTAGATCCTCTGATGCAACAAAAATTCTTCAATTTATTAAAGGAAGAGAATAAGAAAGGCATTGGGACTTTCTTTGGATATGTTTTCAACTATTCTAGGTTTTTATTCCTATGCATTTGTATATATAATACTGTGTGGGTCAATTCAGGCTATGAATTTAGGCATCTCAATTTTATCAAAGGAAGTACGCGAGAAAACTGCGGATTTTCTCTTAACGAAGCCCGTCAGCCGGTGTAAAATCATGACAGCTAAACTTTTGTCAACCTTGACCTCTCTAGTAATTACTGATGTGATTTATTTGATTATTACTTTAATCATGCTTTCGCTTATACAGTCTGGAGCTTATAACTTGAAAATATTCCTGATGATTTCCGTTACATTATTTTTTGTTCAACTTTTATTTCTTTCCTTGGGAGTTATAGTTTCAGTAGTCGTTCCTAAAATTAGATCTGTGTTGCCAATTTCACTGGGTACAGTCTTTGGTTTTTTCATTTTGAATTTGCTTGATTCCGTGATTGGTAATAAAGCTACACGATATCTAATTCCATTTTTATATTATGATAGTGCTTATATTATAAAAAACGCTTCCTATGAAACTTCATTTGTCGTATTAGAAATTGTGTTTGTAGTTGCGGCTATTGGGGCTAGCTACCTGATATATTCCGAAAAAGATATTCATACCGTTTAACCTTTGTTCACATTAATGTCTATCAAAGTGTCAGAAGAAGTCTTCAACTTCTATAAATGGGAGCTGAATTCGGCACAATTAATTATTACACCTTACAATTCAGTGGGGGAGGGTTTAGACCACCACTGAATCATCGAGCAAAGCGAGTTCGCTTAAAGGAGTTGTGTGCGTGAATATATTTATTAGAGAAATGAAAGCCCATAGAAAATCACTCATTATCTGGTGTATTAGCGTGCTTTTAATGGTTGCATCTGGCATGAGTAAATATTCAGTTCTTTCTGCTACAGGCCAATCCATGAATGACCTTGTAGCTAAAATGCCTAGATCGGTACAGACAATCATGGGTTTAGGTTTTTTTGACTTAACAAAAGCAAGTGGATATAAGGAATTTGAATGCATAGGAAGAAATAGAGAAGCTAAGCATGGATTTGTGAAATTTTAAGTTCTGCTGTAATGTATGGGCTATCATCTGAAAAGGCTACCACCATTTCAGATGATAGCCCATTAACAGAAACTTTTTTAGAAAATAACGGCCAATGCTATAAGAATCAAAATGGCAATAGCAATAATTCCTGCACCTACACCTGCACCGATGCCGCCATATGCGGCAACAGGGGGATGGCAACATGCGACAGGGGGAGGACAGCACGCTGCTCCACCCATGCCAACGTGACCCATTCCGACGTGACCGATTCCACCGTAACCCATTCCGTACATTAATATTTCCACCTTTCTAAATTAAAATACAATTCCCAATGCGATAAGCAGAAGAATAATAACGACAACAATCGCAATTCCTGCTCCAAAACGAGGTCCAGTTCCGCAACCGCAAGCAACTCCATCAACGCCACCAAATGCCATTTGTGTTTCCTCCTTTTCCAGTGATAATATACAATATGATTATGGTGGATGATATGGAACAAGATGGAAATAATTAAATTCCTTAAATATCGCCAAGCTGCCAGTCGATTTCAGTGCTTCCAGTATTCTTTAAAAAAGCATTAGCTTTGGAGAAGGGCTTGCTGCCAAAAAAACCTCTATTGGCGGAAAAAGGGCTGGGATGCGGGGACTTAATGATGTGGTGGTTGGAAGAGGTAATAAGCGGCTGTTTAGCTTGGGCATGGGCACCCCAGAGAATGAAAACCACGGGTTCCTCCCGCTGGTTAAGACAGGTAATCACCTGGTTGGTAAAAGACTCCCATCCCATTCCCTTGTGTGAATTGGGATTACCCTGGCGTACGGTCAGAACAGTGTTCAGCAAGAGCACTCCTTGCCTAGTCCACTTGGTCAAATCTCCTTTTTGGGGAATGGCATAACCTAAATCATTTTGGAGTTCCTTGAAAATGTTTTGCAGGGACGGAGGCTGGTTCACCCCAGTTTTGACTGAAAAACTAAGTCCATGAGCCTGGCCAGGACCATGGTAGGGGTCCTGACCGAGGATGATTACCTTTGTACTGGAAAAAGGGGTCAGGTGCAGGGCGTTATAAATATCGTATTTGTCGGGGTAAATCACCTGATCACGGTACTCGGCTATCAAAAACTTACGCAGATTTTGGTAGTAGGGTTTGGCAAACTCGCCTTCGAGGTGAGTTTGCCAGTCATTTTGTAGTATGACCATATTTCAACACCTTAATTTAGAATGGAATCCTATTTTGTTACTTAGCTCTTTTAAGATTAAGGATATCTGCTTCCTGCCTGGTTGAACGTGCGGCTAAGACATCGAGGACATCCTCGATACGGGCTATGTCTCCTTTAGTAGCTGTGGCATCTAACTTGGTATTTATTAGCTGGAGTAGGGCAGTGATATCTTGTTGACCTTCATTTGCTAAGCGGTCAATCTTGGTTTCAAGACGTGATACGTTTCCTTCAAGGCGTGATTGACCTTCTTCAAGACGTGATACGTTTCCTTCAAGACGAGATTGGCCTTCCTTCAAACTCTCCAGCGTCTCAAGTACATTTTTTTGAAATTCTGTATCTGGCATGTTCAATTCAGCCCCTTTCATATACTCCACACGTTTAGAATTCTTGTGCTATGTCTAAAATACAGATCTTTCAAATAGTTCTAATTTTATTAAAATACTACTCCAACTGTGTTGCCTTATTATACCATAAAGGACATGACAGAGGAACACTTGTTCGTAAAAAAATATTCGGAACACTTTTAATCTTCGCTTATTGTGAGGGGAGCCAGCTCTCCCGACATGATAAATGAGGTTTTAATATCCTGAGTGCTTTACTCCTGAAATTAGGATAACACAAAGTGTTCAATCCTGAAACAATATCCTACGAAGAATGATGAGGTTAAGAAGATTACTCGGCGAGAGATATTGGTGGGGAGAGGGAAGGCGAGGAGCCTGAGGTTCAGACAATCAATACTTTAGATTTTTCTGTCTTACGTAGAGACGTCGCGCCCAAGAGTGGGTTGTCGGAAGTGTCAATTAGTGTTTGGGTGGATAGAGAGGTTAAAGTGAAGGAAGGCTCACCTTGACGGAAGTGCCTTTACCCAGCACGCTTTGTAAAGCAACCTGTCCATCATGTAACTCGACAAGGTGCTTAGCTATTGGAAGACCAAGCCCAGTACCATTACTGCGACGTGATTTGTCAGCTTTGTAAAAACGGTCCCAAATATATGGAAGTTCGGCTTCGGAAATCCCATAACCTTGGTCGCTGATCGTAATTTCAACTTTTTCGTTAACCTTAAGCTCAACTGTCACCACCGTGTTTTCTTGGGAATATTTCACAGCATTATCCAGAAAAATGACAAAGAGTTGCCTTAGTCGGTCATAGTCACCCAATATAGGTGGAATGTTCAAAACTTGCAGGTAATTTATTTGTATTCCTTTTTTATCAGCAAGGGTTTGCAGGCTCTTCACGGCATCTGCAAGAAGGCTGGGAATATGGACCATTTCTTTATGAAGCGTGATTTGTCCAGCTTGGAGACGTGAAAGTTTCAAAAGATCGCCTACAAGTCGTTCAAGACTCCTAGTTTCAGAAAGCATTCTCTCGTGGTAACGTTGAACATCCTCTGGCTGATTGACAGTACCATCAACAATAGCTTCGAGTGAGCCTTTTATTACAGTGAGCGGTGTACGAAACTCATGGGAGACATTAGCGACAAAATCTTTTCTGAACTGTTCAAGCCGTTCACTTTCACTAATATCCTGTACCAGTGCGACACTTCCAGTAACCTCACCTTGCTTGTCTACAATGGGCGATAATGTAAACATCAGTTTTTTACCTAGCCAGTCCTTGAGTACTTGCGAGGTTTGTTTGTTTTCCATGATTTTTTTAAGATCGGGATTAACGCCTAGAGTTTCGAGATCTTTTTCTAATGCTTCATCCGTATAAGGAAGAGTTTTATTCAGAATTTCAGAAAGAGCTAAGTTCATGTTAAGTGGTTTGAGACTTAAGTCAAAGGCCACAATCCCTTCAGAGATACTTGAAATTATGTCGCTTATCTTACCTTTCTCTTGGAAAAGTTGGTCGATTGTGTAGCCAAGCTTTGAAGCAAGAAGGTCAAGCGATTGTCCTAGCTGGCCCAATTCGTCCAAACGCTTAATTCCCGTACGTGCTGAATAATTTCCACGGGTCATTTCAAGGGCAGAATGATTCATTGCTTTCAAAGGACGGGTGAAGAGCATCGAGTAAAAAATACCCAAGCCGATTGCTGGGAAGAGTGCAGCAAGCAGGCTTACGGCTAAGATACTGATTGCTCTGTTTAAGGTGTCTGTAATTCCAGTGACAGGAGCATGCAAAAGCACAGCACCGAGCACTTGTTTGTCTGAGTTCAGAATAGGAACGCCTACTGTCAGTGTAGCTTCATTATAAACACTACTGAAGTTTTCGCTGACCGATTCCTTTCCAGAAAGAACTTCCTGGATGACTTTTTCTGCTTCGTTCGGTAGTGGTTCGGAATTATAGGAATGTCCTTGTTCTATACCCATACTCATACTCATGCCCATCCCCATCCCTGATAGAAGGGCAGGATTGCCTTTGTTGTCAGTAATCCATACTTTGGCTTCAGACATCGTATCAAGGAAACGTACAAATCCCCCATAGCCCTTCATGAAACCGTTACCTTGCGAGTTCTCAGACATAATTTCGGCTATGCTGTGTGCTCTAGTGAGCAAGGTGTTTTGGCGGCTTTCAAAGGTATACTGGCGGAACATCTGAATGAAGAAAATGCCGATAGCTAGCATTGAAACTAACACGATAAGCACGAAACCAGCCATTAGTTTGAAGGCAATATGTTTCTTAAACATGCTTCACCTCGAACTTATAACCTACTCCCCAGATGGTTTTTATGTCCCAACTAAAGGTTTCAGGGATATCTATTTTTGATCTGAGCCGTTTAATATGGGTATCCACTGTTCGAGCATCCCCAAAATAATTGTAGCCCCAAATACTGTTCAGAAGATTGTCGCGTGAAAAAACCTTTCCAGGGTTTGTAGCAAATAACCATAAAATTTCTATTTCTTTCTTAGTAAGATTAACAGGCCGTCCGTCAATCTTGACTTCGTAGTCTGAAATATTGATCTCAAGACCGGGATGACGAACAATATTTAGCTTATCTTCATCAGAAAGTTCAAGACGTCTTAAAACGGCGCGGATTCTTGCCATAACTTCACCAGGACTAAAGGGTTTGACTACATAGTCATCGGCACCGATATCAAGTCCCATAATTCTGTCTGCATCTTCCCCTTTTGCAGTAATCATGATAATTGGCACATTGGAGTTTTTGCGGATTTCACGGCAAATCTCAAAGCCATCCTTATTAGGCATCATGACGTCAAGCAAAAGAAGTAGTGGTGAGTATTCCAGAAACATTTTAAGGGCTTCATCGCCGTCATGTGCAATTAATGGTGTGAACCCCTCTTTGGAAACATAACTTTTTAGTATATCAAGGATTCCATCATTATCATCCGCAATCAGTATGTAATTGTTCACGCTAATTCCTCCAAGACATTCATATATCTTATTTGATTATATCAGTCCACAGGAATAAAATTGTTACATAATTATGAATCTTTAATAATTTCACCTCAAAAATAAGCAGGGCAAGTGGCAACTTATTTTCTAACAACTTTCGTTACTAATATATCAATAGCTATAACGTTAAAACTGGTATGATTTTCTATAACTTCTTTAACTTTGGTCTGGATATCTCGAGAGAGAACGTAGAGTGGTTGACCATAGTTAGCTGAGTATTCAATAGAAATTATAGTATTCCCATGTTCAGAGACAACCCGTACTTTCTCGGCATATCTTACACTTGGAAAAGTAGCCAAGACCCATTTTATAAGGTCATTGAGCACTTTGTCCGCAATCGTTATGTTTCCCAGATAAGAAAATGTCGGGCGGATCACAGATTGTTCGAATACTTTCTGTTTCGCTGGATCCTGGCGGTGTAAGATAACTTGAAGCGCTTCGATAAGGGAATTAGGGAAGTTGGATTTCACTTCTAATGTAGGAGCAGGAATAACATGTTTCCCAAAATGGTTGCGGTAATATTTCGCTGTACTTATTTCTTCGGGGGAAGCGACCTCCTCAATATAGGTAATTTTATCCGGTTTAGGCAAGGCGAGGCGTTCTGTAATTTTTTCCACCATGGCTACAGAAGTGCCCAAGATCAGAATTTTCTGGGGCAGTAGGGCTCTTAAGGTTTCTTGCGCCTGTTTCCGGTGTTCCAGATCTGTAAATAGAGCTGTTTTAATTGCGCCCACCTTGGTAGGTTGATTTTTAGACGAAATACCGTCAATTATTCGGCCTCCTTGGATTAAAAGCCCGTCATCTATAACTAAGTCTGAATTGGTTTCATAGGCAATGGCAATGGCTCGATGGCTTTTTCCAGAACCACTTGAGCCAACGAGAGCTATAATTTTCAAACTGCTTCCTCCCTGAACTTTCTCATACAAACGCACTATAATCATACCATAAAATAATAATTTCAGTTATTGCGTAATTCTTAAAGATCTAAAGCATTGTCGAATTAACTAATTTCTAATATAATAAAGACCGAATCATAATCTTTGGGGAGGTTAATGCAGTCTATGTCTTCAAAATTAAAGTTAATTTTACCTATTGTTTTTTTGTTGTTTATTATCGTGGGTATCGTGGGTATTGTAAGGATCTACCGTCCTTATCCGATCGTTGAAGTAAAATTGATAGCTCAGAATGTTGTTTTACCAGGTAAGCTTTCAGTTACCTTTGCTGACCAAGGTGAATCCGCCGTTGGGACTGAAAATTTTGGCGTCATTGCTGCCTCTGATGACCAAACTGCAGTCCCGATTGCTAGCTTAACGAAGATGATGACGGCCTATATAGTTTTAAAAACACACCCTTTGAAGCCTGGTGAAGACGGACCGACTTTGGTAATAAATGCACAAGACGAAGCTGACTACCAAAATAATTCCCAAAAAGGCGGTTCGGTCTTCAAGGTTGCACTAGGGGAGAGCCTAACGGAGAGGCAACTTTTGGAAGGTTTGTTATTACCGTCTGGGAACAACATTGCAAACACGTTAGGTCGTTGGGTATCTGGAACGGATGCTGACTTTGTGCTGAAAATGAATGAAGTAGCCCAATCCCTTGGTATGACCGAGACGAATTATGCGGATGCCTGTGGTGTAAATCCTGCAACAGTGAGCAATGCAGTGGATCAAATCAAAATTGCTCAAGCAGCGATGAAAGACCCAGTTTTTCGAGACATAGTCGCGATGCCACAAACTACGCTTCCTTTAGCTGGTACGGTATATAATGTAAACTGGATGCTTGGAAAACATGGAGTTGTGGGAATCAAAACCGGTTCTACTTCACAAGCTGGGGGGTGTTTTGTGTCGGCGACGCCGTTGGTTGTTGGTAAAGAAAAGCATTATATTATTGCAGCGGTGTTAGGTCAAAAGACCGTCCAATCCCTGCAAAGCGCCTTGGATGCTAACGTACAGATTTTAGACCAGGTCAGGGATCAATTTAAATTATATCCGATAACTCAGCCAACATCGGGTTTTGGCCAAATTTCAAGCGCATGGCACACCACAAGTGAGTTAAGAATGACCCAACCCGTACAAATTTTTGGATATCCCGGTATGAAGGTGTCGTTTACTATTAAGGATCTTAAGACACAGCTACCAATTTTAGCAGGTGAGAATGTAGCAACGTTAAGTATCAATTCTGATCAAGAGGTTCAGGCTGTTCCACTTCAAAGTGCACAGCAAATTGAACCACCAGCACTCTTGTGGCGACTTTTAAGATTTTAAAAAGGACAAACTTCTCTCCCTTGGACATGATTTTTTGGAATGGATTGGCTGAGTAGGGTCATGGAACCTCTCTTTTCTTTATTAAAGATGTGTAGTATCTTCTTCGGAATAAATGCATCAATGAAGCTATTTGTAAAAGGCTTACGGTAGCTCTTTTGGATTACCCCTAATAGTACATGGGTAAGTGGGGAATTAAATAGGAACTAAAAAAGTCAACACAAAAAAGTGCACTTATTGAGCAACTATACGACGGGCACCAACATAGCGAGAGCCCCAGTAGCCATCATTCAAATCATCATAGCCAACTCCACCGCTGGCCGAGTTAATCATGACCCCATTCCCAACATAAATACCCACATGAGTAGCACCAAGTCCGTAGGTATGAAAGAATACTAAATCCCCAGGTTGTAAATTATCAATTGAGACAGCTGTGCCATCCTGAAATTGATCTTGTGAAATGCGATCTATTCTAATACCCGCGTGATTAAATACATATTGAGTAAAACCAGAGCAATCGAATCCTGGGCTCGGACTTGTGCCACCCCAAACATAAGGGGTACCGATGAATTGAGCAGCATAGTTTAGAATTGATTGAACACCACCTTCAACTTTAACTTGAGAGGTTGTTCCACTTCTAAAAGGATCAATTACCATATTAGGTGAACTAGGACTAATTCTCTCTAATTCAGCTGATCTGGCATCGATTGCCTCTTGTTCGATGAGTTGTTGTACTCGATTAATTTGATTTCTATTTGCTAAAGACGTTTGTAAGGTTATTTTTTCTTGGCTGGCTAATTGGTTTAAAATTAGGTTTTGCTTATCTGAGACC
This sequence comes from Desulfitobacteriaceae bacterium, assembly GCA_049302575.1. Lineage (GTDB taxonomy): Bacteria > Bacillota > Desulfitobacteriia > Desulfitobacteriales > Desulfitobacteriaceae > JBAQMG01. The sequence continues at coordinate 12,864 of JBAQMG010000003.1, forward strand.
AGTTGCAGATTCTGTTGTGTTTGTTGATTTTCCTTGATACTATTTTGAAGTTCATCCCTCTTCTTTGTAATCAATAATTGTTGAGTATTAATATCCGCATTTAATAAAGTGAGATCACTTTGTAATTTTGAATAGGCATTTAGAATTAAACTAACATCTTCGAGTCGGTTCATTAGATCAGATAAGCTACATGCTTGAAGTATAACCTGTAAATAACTAAGGGTGCCAACTTCATAATTATTTCGCAAGAATGAACTTAAAGCTTCAATATTTTTTTGACGTTCTTCATTGGACTTCTGTTTCTTCAGTTCTATTACTTTAAGATTTTCCACTTGCTGGCCAATAGCCGTTTGATACCTTGTTGCGCTATCCTTTAAGGCATTGATTGAATTTTGTAAGTTTAATGCTTGGCTTGAAGCAGTTGATGTTTCTAGTTCTTGAGATTTTAGCTGAATATCTAGTTGTTTAGCTTTTTGCTGATATTGATCGAGTTGATCTTGTAAGGTATCTGCCCTAACTGAGGGTGACATACTTGTCAATAGGAGTGTCAAACAGATAGTTATAGTGATGTATCTAGTTGATTTTTTCATTAGCTTCATCGACTAATAATTGCTCCTTTCAAAATGGATTATTTTTAAATTGTGAGTTAAGCACGGAGGAAACAATTAGTTAAAAATATAACAAAGTATTTTAGGTTGGCAGATGTTAGGTTCTTTTATTGAGTACCGATACATAATTATTCTCGGTAAAGGAAGACTTTCCTCTTTTTTTGCTAAATTTTTTAATAAATTTGTATTTAAAGTGTGAATAAGAGACTATATGATGATTAGTATTAGGTCCTAGGAGCATGTTCGAATTCGTAAAAAAAAGAGCCCGAAGGCTCTGATACCAGTGAATTGGTATAGCGTATCTAGGTCTTATTCATTCCACAGACAGGACAATTTTGAAGCGCTAGCGGTAACTCAAGACCGCATTCATCCAAGAGTTTAGCATTCGTGAGAATTTCCGAGGTAAGCCCATCGGCTGCGATTTTACCATGTTTGATCACAATGGTCCTTTCGCAAAGGTCGAAGACCATATCCAAATCGTGGCTTGTAATAATTTTTGTATGTTCAAAGCTATTAAGCAGTTTCATAACTCTCCGTCTGGATTTTGGGTCGAGAGCGGCGGTTGGTTCATCCATGATCAGAATATCCGGCTGCATGGAAAGCACAGAGGCAATAGCAGCAGCCCGTTTTTCGCCCCCTGATAGTTTGAAAGGTGCCCGATCTTTCAAATGAAGTATTCCAACCATCTCCAACGCTTGGATAACCCGAATTTCAACTTCCTTTTCGTCAAGCTGATAATTCCGGGGGCCAAAGGCCACATCATCGTAGACCGTTGTCATAAATAACTGATCGTCCGGGTTCTGAAAAACCATCCCGAGTCTTTGACGAATCATGGGCAGAGTCTTTTTTGTAACATGAATGTCTCCCACACAAACTTCTCCTTGGTTGGGGAAAAGAACACCCATGAGCAACATCAGCAAAGTAGATTTTCCGGCGCCGTTAGCTCCAATAATCCCCACAGACTCTCCGTGGATGATTTGGAAGGACATACCATTGGCTGCTTGATGTCCATCAGGATAACTATAATGCAAGTCCTTAACCTCAAGTTTATGATGACTCATCTTACCACTCCCGTTATTAATGAACCTATTAACATAGGAATATTGTAAATTCTCGTGACTGCAAAAAATAAAACCCAGCCTGTTAAATATGCCATATCCCAGACATTAACTTTTCCACAGCCTGCTGTGTTGTACTCGCCTGAAAAACCTCTTAAACACATAGCTTCATAAATTCGCTGTGCTCTGTCAAATGTTCGCAGTATAAGCTGTCCAGCTAATGATCCCCAAACGTTCCTGTGAATACCCTTTTGCTTCGGAGCCCGCAGTGAATAAGCCCTTAGGATCAGAGCAACCTCCTCCATTAGTACAGCGATATAACGATAGGTCAAAAGAAGCTGGAGCACAAACAAACGAGGTATTTTCAACATCCGCAAAGCCCCTGCCAGACGCTCCATCCCTGTTGTGCTAATTAAAAGCAGGGCAGCAGTTACAGTGAGTCCGCACTTGATGAAAATAGATAAAAAGGTGATCCACCCCCTGGAAATGGCTATCCCGCCCAACCAAAAGACCTGCTGATCGAACAGTGGGTTTAGAATACCTATCCCAATAATTAAGGGTTCAACGAGTAATACCCTTTTAAGTATTGGTTTTACTGGAAGTTCTGCCAGTGCAAACACCATCACAGGATAAAGAAGCAGCGGCAGCAAACTACCAATCTCATATCTTCCAAAGGAGACAACCACAATTAAGTAAATAACTGTGGTCAGCAGCTTTACCAGAGGATGTAGTTTATGAATGGCAGTTTCTTTCCTAGCCAAGTCATCCAGAAGTCGCATATCATACAAGGAATTCATGATGTTCGCCATATTAACAATCCAATCTTAAGCCAATTTAAAGAGCTTAGGCAATTATTCTTTTCTTTCTTCTTTTAAACAAACTAATGCACAACCCCACAAAAGCAGCCAAAGCAAGTGTCATTCCGCCACCAACCAAACCAGCGACACTTTTTCCTCCACTTACAGCAGGCCAAGCTGCTTCGCCCACAATGACATTTTGATTCAAATTGACTTCTGGTGCTTTAAAGTTATAATGGGGCAAAAAAACAGTTTTATGCTGTATTGCAGAGAGCATCTGATGAATACCATCTGGTGCCTTGAGCGCTGCTTTACCAGCAGTCTTAAACATGGACCATTCCAACCCATCAGGACTTGAAGAGGCAAACCCGGATAACACAACTCCTGAGATTACTGCCGCAATAGCAACTCCTGCCAGAACCTTCTTTATAGATACGCCACCAATAGCATCTCCCGAGGCAGCCTTTTCTATAATTTCCGGACGTTCCTTCCAAACAAATGTTACAATAGCTGTTGTAACAAGACCTTCTACCACGCCGATTGCCAGATGAATAGGCTGCATTAGTAAGACAAAAGTGCCAAAAGGTAATTCGGTCTTGCCAGAAAATAGCGTTTCAAGTACCACGCTGAAGGAGCCCATTTGAAGACCAATAATCGCCGTAAGCATGGCTGCACCAAAAATGCGTTTGCTAGAATAGCCCTTGCCTATAATCCTCTTATAGATTAAAGGATAGGCAATAAAACATGTAAAAAAGCCAAGATTAAAGACATTACTGCCTAAGGCCAATAAACCTCCGTCTCCGAAAAACAAAGCTTGGATCGTGAGAACTGAAGCCATGGTCAGAAAACCCGCATAGGGACCCAGTAAAATAGCAAGAATAAGACCGCCTCCAAGGTGTCCGCTGGAGCCTGTCGCTGGAATTGAAAAATTAATCATCTGAGCAGCAAAGATAAAAGCTCCCATCACACCCATCAAAGGAATTTTCTTTTCATCTATTTCGTTTTGAACCTTCTTAATTGAATAAGCCGCCACACCTGCTGTTGCAGCCCACATGGTTCCCCCAACTAGAGGTGAAATCAAGGCATCTGCCATATGCATAAATATCCCTCCTAAAATAAAATTAAACCCAAAAAGAATGCTTAAAAAGCATCATTTTCGGGTCCATCCCAAAATCAAAAGCCTACATGGCTTTAATTTCCTAATTAAATATAGCACAGTTTATTATTATCAGTCAATAAATAGTTTAGCGCTTAATAAATTGCAGGAATTTATTAATACTGATAGAATAAAGTCATAGCTGGATAAATAAACACTATGAATAGACATAGCGGTCTGACCTTCTAAGTGTAACTCTAAAGTATTTTCTTTTTTGAAAGGAGAACAAAACATGTGTGAAGCTAATGCTTATTTGAAGAACGGTGATCAGGAAGTCTTGTTTATGGAGTCAGTTGATGTTATCGAGCCTAATGAAGAAAACGGATTAAAATTGATCGACATTTTTGGTCGACAGAAATTTATCAATGCTAGGATTAAGGATATGACCTTACTAAACCATCGCATTATCTTGGAAGAAATCGTCGGTTCTGTTGCTGATCGCTAAATTATTGTACCTTTAGTTATTCTAGCTTTCATCTTAGCCGGTGTCTGGGAAGTAAAAAAAACAAACGGGGAAAATTTAGTGAGGGGTAATGAAATGATTAAAACTATCTATGTTTACTTGATACTATTTGCGACATTAATGATGACGATTGGTGGTAGTGTGGCTGCTTTTATGGCTGTGGCAGACATTGTTTCTCCTCCTGCTTATGGTCAGACTTTTGAACAATATAAGTCAACACCCCAATATAAAGGAGATGTTCCTACCCCAGCAAAACCAGAACAAACTTTAAGTGATGCAGAACTAAAGATCCGATACGATCAAATGATTTCTGATGAAAAATTAATGAATAAGGAAAGAGCAGTCAATAGCCTGATTAAAAGTCTGGGTTGGATTGTCATCCCCCTTCCTATATTTATATTCTTTCAAGGAGGGGTAAAAAAGCAGCCTGTTTAATAATTATCTCTTTTCTTACTTGATTTCGAACCTAGGAAGATTTTTACCAAGCGCCGAATTCAACCTCCACTTTAATAAGTGGGAGCCGAATTCGGCACAATTCATTATTAGCAAATTGTCGGGAAACTGTCCGCTTGAAGGTTAAAAAACATAGAACTGGCGGTTGTATCTCTTTATGCAGGCGACCTATTATCTATCGGAAATCAGACAAAAAGCGTGGTGGCTATATAATCACGGAGTGAAATTATTCAAATATTTGGTATAATACGAGGGTAAGGGGGGAGTCAAATGCCATTATCAAAAGAAGATAGGAAATACACATATGCTGACTATCTGAAATTTCCAGACGATGAACGATGGGAAATTATCGATGGGATACCCTATATGCAATCAGCCCCAACATGGCAACATCAAAGTATATCTAGAGAATTAATGTTGCAGTTTGGCGAGTACTTGCGAAATAGTAAATGTCAGGTGTTTGCCGCACCATTTGATTTACGATTGCCTGAGATTGAAGAAAAAGACGATGATCAAGATGTTACGTATGTTCATCAGCCAGATCTATTAGTCGTTTGTGATAAAAGCCGATTAAAAGGAACCGGCTATTATGGCGTTCCTAGCCTTGTTATTGAAATACTATCATCCTCTACAGTGAGAAATGATAGGCTCTTGAAATTTAATATTTATGAAAAAGTTGGCGTTAAGGAATACTGGATAGTAGAGCCTGATACCAAACTTGTAAATGTCTTTGTTTTACAGGATAACAACAGATATGGAAGGACTGAGCTGTATACCGAAACAGATAACGTAACAGTGTCAATTTTTCCTGATCTCGTTATTGATTTAAGCAGGATTTTTAATAATATCTGAGGGTCTAATACCACGCAGCTAATACATAATTGTAGATAACGCTCAGAGGCACTTTGTAATCTTGAATTATTATAACAAAATGTTAGAGAGGGGGGGGGAACATTTATGCCGTGGTGTCCTAAGTGCAAAACAGAATATCGCCGGGGTTATAACATTTGTAGTGATTGTGGGAGTTCCTTGGTTGAGACATTAGAAGTATTTAAAGAGCTAGAGATTGATTTAGCGGATGCTGGAATCAATGAAGAATGGATATTTCTGGTTAGTTGCGCGGATGATCAAGAAGCAATGATGATTGAGTCCTTTCTAACTGGTGAAAACATTATTTTACAAAAAAAGTATGATGGAGCAAGTGAGTATTTAAGAATTACTTGGGGAATGACAAAACTTGGTGTTGATTTATATGTAAGGAAAAGCCAGTTTGATGTAGCAAAAGAGATCATAAACGAAGTATTTGGGGCGGAGAACAAAGCAGACAGCAAACTTGATGAGGGGATAATCAAGAATTTCAGGGGAACCTACTGGAATAAAGGTAGAAAAAGGCTGTTCCTGGTTTCAATTATATCATTAATATTCATCTTAAGTTCCATAATAGTATCAACTTGGTCAACCTTGAAGTTGGTTTTTAGATAAAATATTAATTATTGGTGATACGAAGGGACTTCCTTTGATATCATTATGAGAAAGCCCCTTCAAAAAGTTATATAACAGCTTATTTGGGAACGTCGCTCGGCTCGGACTTCAAAGAATAATCCATGTGTTGGTCAGCTGGATTGGGTAACGTAATGATTTTGACAAAGCTGTAACCCATTGATTTATGGCAAGCGTTGCAGGAATCAATCATACCTGTGTAAGCTTTATCAAAGGTATTAAAGTCTTTAGCCTGGATAGCCTTGTTTACAGGTTCAAAGGTAGTCTTATTGAAAGATTCCCATAATGGATATTCAGTGGGCTTGGTCACTTTAGCGGCGTTCATCGCACTATTCATATATTTAGACATGTAAGCGGCGAGAGCCCAGTTTCCCCCTTTGGCGGCGTAATACATATTGTCAAAACGGTCGCCAACTTCTCGCATCGGAATGGCAAATTTGGGCAAGGCGCCCTTTACTTCATCAATGGCTTTTTTAAGATCGTCGGTGATATTTGCGTTAGAGGTAGGTGCGGGGGCTGGCGTTGTCGGAGTTGTTTGGGTGCCACAACCCACGATAATAAGAGAACCTAAGATAACTAATCCTGCGATTTTTAAAAAGGACTTCTTCATTTTTATTTTCAACCCTTTCATTGTATTTATTGAGCATTCTTATTTTCACCAAAAAAGATAGATCAATGCACGTTCCGATCAGGATTTAATAGATAGTGGGAAATTTTTGGCAAAGATTTAATAGAAGAAAAGGAATATTATCCAGATTAATCGGGTACGTTGAATAAGTAGATTCTTTAAACAGGAAGAGGTTGACTTTAGGGTTAATCATGATTAGTCTAGATGTAGCGATAAAGAAGAAACAGGAGGTGATTAGCGTGAAAGATATGTTCAGGAAAACTTTGGCACTAGGGTTAGGTCTAGCCTTAGCCAGTAAGGAACAAATAGAAAAGACTGTGGCCGAGCTGGTGAAGAAGGGTGAGGTTTCGGCTACTGAATCAAAAGAGCTAATTGATGAGCTGATTAAGAAAGGCGAAGACGGGCATCAGGAATTACGTAATAAAATTCGGGAATTTGTGAAAGAGTTTCTGAATGAAATGGAGATACCTACAAAAGAGGAGCTTAAGAACTTAGAAAGTCGGATCGAGAAGTTGGAGAGACGCGAATAACAGAGAGGAGCCTGAAGAAATTCAGGCTCCTTAGTTTATGTGTGTGATTCTTCAAGTTTCTGCGTTTCCTTTAGTGAAGTTTACAAGAGCTTAGAAGACGAGCTTGCTGTCAAGCCAGGGACAATTTAGAGCAAAGTAAAAATAGCGTGACGCAATCCCCATAAAATAGTACAATAAAGCTATAAAAGATAGGCTAGAGAGTATCACTGACTATCAAATGCTTTCCACAAAGCTTTAAAAAGAAAATCTATAGTATTGAGTTGATGCATCTTGTTTACGAAAGAAGAATGAAGAATTAATTTGTAATAAATTGTTTGTTTGATACTTTAATATACCAAATTTAATCGAAATTTAGCAGAGTTTAGTGGAAATAGTGTCATAATATAACAAGGGAAATTTATTTTTCTGTCGAAGTATATATAACACAATTTCATATTCCAGTTGCAACAGTCACAAGATTGGTGCTTAGAGTCCACATTCTTGGAATACTGAAGAGAGTGCTTCCTAATTAGTACAGGAGATGCAGGGGGTTAAACCTCCGTACACTTTTCAGAAGGGATTACTTAAGAAAATTATGTATTAGTAAGTATTTTGTCAAATAAACTCAGCCGTTTACAAATTTACTAAAAAGGAGATATTCTCATGGTTAAAGGAAGCGAAATTGCAGCATTTCCAATTTTCCTGCTTGATATTATTTTAATTAATGTAAGTATCATATTGGTCTTTTTATTTCGATATAATCTCACACCTTCTCAGTATAATATTGATCCTTATATATCGCTTATACCGTGGATTTCTTTTCTAACAGGAGTTATCTTTTTGATGTTCAATCTTTACTCAAATTGGAGAAGGAAAAGTATCCATGATCTCGTCATGTCGATCATTCTTTCAATTCTGACTTTAACCATTGTAACAATGGCTTTGTCTTTCCTCGGCAGGGGATTTGCCTTTCCACGTGGTGTAATTCTAATAGGAGCTGGACTTCAAGTTGTTTTAATCACTCTAAGTCGTTCACTTGTTTGGTATTTAGATAAAAGAGTTTTTGGTTTACAAAGAGTATTGATAATTGCCAAGAACTTGAAAGAATGTTCAAGTATAGAAGAAAAACTTCTGCAGCAAAAAGGATGGTTTACAATAAAGGAGTTTATCCTGACAGATCAAATATTCGAAGTAGAATCAAAACTAGAATATATAGACGTTGTATTTATAAGCTCCAATGTCCCAAGAAAAACTAAAATTATCGATTTATGTGTTAAATATGGAAAAGAAATTCTAATTGTCCCGAACCTCTCCGAATTATTCTTGTTACGATCCGAGCCACAACAAATTGATGATATGCTTGTATTATCTATAAGACCACGCGAATTAACTGTGAGACAATTATTTTTAAAAAGGATACTGGATATTTCTGCATCAATTATCTTATTGACCATATTCTCTCCAATTATGATCGTCCTTTTCATAGCGATTCCTCTATTTTCGAAAGGTCCGGCACTTTTTAAACAAGAACGTCTAGGTAAAGATCAAGAACAATACCAAATCTTAAAATTTAGAAGCATGATTTTTAACGCTGAAGGAGAATGCGGCCCGGTTTTAGCCTCAGATGAAGACCCAAGAATTACGAAAATCGGAAAATTTATTAGAGCAACCAGATTAGATGAATTACCACAGCTTATTAATGTATTATGTGGGACAATGAGCTTGGTAGGGCCACGACCCGAACGTCTCTTTTTCGTACGTCAATTCGAAGAAACGATACCGCATTATTGTTCCCGAATGTCGATCAAACCAGGAATCACCGGATTAGCCCAAGTGATGGGAAAGTATAATTCGACGGTTGAAGATAAGCTTCGGTTAGACATGATGTATATGCACAGTTATTCCTTTGATCTTGATCTTAAGATTTTATTCCGAACGATTCAAGTTGTTTTAAAACGGGAGCAAGCGGGTGGTGTTAGTGTTGGTGATGATGATGAGTTACCAGAATTATGTGATCTGAGAGATAGGTCTTTAAAGCTAGGAGGATAGTAATAGACTAAAAGATGCACGGAAATAAGTTTGGAAATGTTTTGTAGTTTGTGTTCTATGGAAAAAATGCATAGTTTGAGGGTCGTCACCCTCCTAGGGGGCATTGTAAAATAGCAATGAAAATACTTTTTGTTTGTCAATTGTTTTATCCTGAACAGTTTGGGGTAAATGACATCTGTTTTACTCTGGCCGAGCAAGGGCATGACATTACCGTGCTGACAGAACTACCCAATTATCCTAAAGGGGTTATATTGAAAGATTACCGCTGGTTTAGGAAGAGAAGAGAGTTAATAAAAGGAGTTAAAGTTATAAGGGTGCCCTTGATAGGGAGGGGATCAAGTAAAATCAGGCTCGCCTTAAACTACATATCCTACGCTATTACAGCGTCTATTTGCGTACTATTCATGAAAAAGAAACATGATGTCGTGATGGTATACCAGCTTTCTCCCGTTACCATGGCTATACCTGCTATTGTATATAAGTTGCTTTCAGGCAGAAAGATTTTACTTTACTGTACTGACCTCTGGCCAGAAAGTGTAGTAGCTGCAGGAATATCAAAGAACTCGATGATATTTAAGATTTTGCACGAATTAAGTCGATGGATATACTCAAAAGCCGATAAAATCGCTATTAGCTCTCGTTTGTTTGCGAAATACTTTAAGGAAGTTCTTGAGTTAGAAGGTTCTGTAGAATACCCCCCGCTTATGCAGATGCCCTATTTGAGAATTTAGATAGTCGTAAAGAAGACATGGAAAATCGACCGGTAAATCTAGTATTTGCTGGTAACGTAGGTGAGATGCAAAGCGTTGAAACTATAATACGCGCTGCAGAAAAACTCAAGAACAACCCGATGATCAATTGGCACATAGTAGGGTCTGGCTCTTCAATGAAAAAGTGTCAGAAGTTATCTGATGAGCTGGGTTTAAAAGATATAGTAACGTTAAGTGCGAATGAAGTCGTATCCTATACCCTTCCGAATAAAGTTCAATCTTACATGACTGCTGGTAAACCCATCTTAGGTGCAATAGACGGGGAAACAAGGCTGATAATACATGAGGCGGGTTGTGGCCTCTGTTGTGGTGCTGAAAATCACGAGGGGCTTGCGCAAATTGCGGTTCAGTTTGCCGAAGAAATAGAAAAACGCGCAGGTTACGGTAAAAAAGCGCGAGAGTATTATGACAAGTATTTTAAAAAAAATATTTTCATTAATGAACTATTAAACATGCTTGAAGGGTTGAATGAATTTGAAAAAGGTGATTCTAAATGTTCAAGAGTAAAACACTACTTATAACAGGTGGTACAGGATCGTTTGGTGGGGCAGTTTTAGACCGCCTTTTAAATACTGAGATTGGCGAAATCCGTATTTTCTCTCGTGATGAGAAGAAACAGGACGACATGCGTCGTCTATATCATAACGATAAAATTAAATATTACATAGGTGATGTTCGTGACATAATCAGCGTAAAGAATGCAATGAATGGTGTGGATTACCTTTTCCATGCAGCAGCTCTGAAACCAATGTCGTCAATCTAAGTAACCATAAAATACCACCCTGTATCGAATAGAAAATAATTTTTATTAAGTACTCAAAATCCCTTGACATTTCAAAATTCATCCAAAAATCAAATTGAATACCTTTTAAT
>JBAQMG010000004.1:0-86887 GCA_049302575.1 Desulfitobacteriaceae bacterium
ATGGTTATCCCGCCCTGAAAAAATATGCTCACTTAAAAGGCAACGTTGGCAAGTCTTGGTTTGATCAGCGTAAACTTTTCGAAGAATTCCCAGGGGCAATTCTCGCAACCACTAACTGCGTTATGCCTGTTAAAGGAAGTTATAGTGATCGTATGTGGACCTACGATGTGACGGGTTTAGAAGGAGTAGCCAAAATTATTAACGACGACTTCACACCCGTGATTGATAAAGCACTTTCTTTTTATGATGTTGATCTAGCCTCCGAAAAAACCTTAACCACTGGATTCCATCACACTACTGTTCTCGGGATTGCCCCACAAATTATTGAGGCTGTAAAAGCAGGCAAGATCAAACGTTTCTTCGTGATCGCTGGTTGTGACTCTCCAGGAAAAGGGGGCGACTATTACCGTGAATTGGCTCTCTCCGTACCCCAAGATTGCGTAATTCTGACGACGTCTTGCGGCAAGTTCCGCTTTAATGACCATGATTTTGGTACGATTGACGGAATCCCCCGCTACATTGATTTAGGACAATGTAACAATTCTGGTTCAGCCGTTAAAATTGCCTTAGCTTTAGCTGATGCCTTTGGCTGTGGAGTCAATGATCTACCCTTAAGTATCGTTCTTTCTTGGTTTGAACAGAAAGCGATCGCTATTCTACTCGGGCTCTTTAGCTTAGGCGTCAAAAACATCTATGTTGGACCTACCGCTCCGAAATTTATCACCCCTGGTGTTTTAAGTGTTCTCCAAGAAAACTTCAATCTTCATCTTACAGGTGATGTTCAAACAGACCTCAAAAATATGCTAGATGGCAAGTAGGAATCTTTGCTAATAAAATAATCACTTGGTATTTCTCTAAAATACATGTGTAATTAATTTAAGATTTTTTAAGTGGTTAAGGATGACGATCCATGACCACTTTTATAAATCGTATGCTATAGGATAGAGAGGAGGAGAAATGTGGGCAAGAGGAAATTTCCTAAAGTATCGATTCTATTAGGAATAATTGTGATAGTTATTTTAATCCCAATTGCGGGCTGGAAGGGCATAGAATATACCTCCAGTGACGCTTTTTGTGTCAAATGCCATGTGATGAAATCACATCGCGAAACAGCTTACCATACAGTACACCGGGCTCCCCAGGTAAACTGTAAAGATTGTCACCTACCTCAAGATAATGTAGTAAGAATGCTTGGTTACAAAGCTTATTCTGGTGCTAAGGATATTTACTCAAACGTTGTTGGTCCACCAGCTATTTTGCGAACGACAGCCATGAGTAAGACGATTATTCAAAGTAATTGCATTCGATGCCATAGTACGACCGTTCAAAACATTGTTTCGACTGGAGGCAAACGATGTTTTGAATGTCATCGCGAAGTTCCACACGGTAATTAAAAATTAAGGGAGGTTTATTGATGAAAAAGAAGAGTTGGCTTTTTGGTGGTGTAGTCGTATTAGTTCTAGGTTTGGGGTTAATTATAGGGTATGGTTTTAAACCTTCGGCACCAGAATCCAGTATAGTCATTAAAAGTATTCCAGAGGGATCACTTGATCCAGCTGTTTGGGGAAAATATTATCCTGATCAATATGCTAGCTATATGAAAAATACAGAAATGAGTCAAGGAAATAGTAAATATGGCGGTTCGTCTAAGTTTGATCGTCTTGAGAGGGATCCAATGCTCAAAACATTATTTAATGGGTATGGTTTTGGCCTGGATTATACAAAAGATCGAGGGCATGTTTATGCTATACAGGATGTCGTAGATACGAAACGAAAAAAACCGAGTGCCTCGTGTTGGACTTGTAAAGGACCAGGGGTACCGGGTCTGATCGCACAAATGGGAGATAATTACTATACTGCGTCCTTTGATTCTCTGAAAGATAAGATGCATTACTCTGTAGCCTGTGCAGATTGTCATGATTCTAAAACTATGGCCTTGAAAATTACTCGTCCAGCGTTTATAGAAGGGCTGAAGGCTCAGGGAAAGGATCCGAACAATCTTAGTCGTCAAGAAATGCGCAGTGCAGTTTGTGGACAATGTCATGTAACTTATTTTTTTCAACCGCAAACAAACAAAGTCATCTTTCCGTGGAGTAATGGGATGAAGGTTGAACAAATTTTAAAGTATGAAAACGACAATAAATTCTCTGATTGGACTATGCCAGCTACAAAAACACCAATGGCGAAAGTCCGCCACCCAGAATATGAACTTTTCTCTACTAGTGTCCATGCAGCTAATAACGTAGCTTGCGCGGATTGTCATATGCCCTATGTCAAAGAGGGACAGAGCAAAATCTCCTCTCATCATTGGGCAAGTCCACTCAACACGATAGCACAATCTTGTCAAACCTGCCACAAACAATCGGAAGAGTACTTGAAGAACCAGGTTCTTGACGTGCAAGACAAGGTGCATAATAATCAAATGTTGGCTGAAAAGGCAATTGTAGCTGCCATTGAAGTTATTACTAAGGCTACAAATGATCCTAAGGCCGATCAAAAGTTATTGGATGAGGCTCGTCAGCTTCATCGTGATGCCAATTTCCGTTGGGACTTTATTGCTTCTGAAAATAGTACAGGTTTTCATAGCCCTACGGAGGCCCTGCGTATCTTAGGAGAAGCTATCGACCTCGGGCACCAAGCAGCACAAAAAGCGAGTCAAGCTATGGTTAAACTTCAATAACAACTATCTACTTTTAGGAGAGGTCCTGAGTGTTCAGTAAGTGATATTTTTAATAGTATCTCTCTAGCCACTCCTGTATATTGATCTGCCTAATAAGTTCTGTAAGGAGATACCAAAATTGCAACAACTAATAAAAACTATTGTGGCGATTTCTCAAATCGATGAAACTTGGCGTTGTTTTGTTGGTTCTCTTTGCAGGACTGTCTATGGTTGGAACTTTTGTGCACCAAGAGTCTTACGATCAGGATAAGGTGGAACAACTCCGACTTTTTGGCGGACTATAGGGTTTACGCACTTATATAACAGTTTAGCTTACCGGATTTTGGTTGACTTACTGACGTTAAACCTCTTGTCTTGTACACTTTCTCGTTTACCAGGAATCCTAAGCTTAACACGCCGTTTTCCGGAAAACAAAACAGTTGCTGAAATCGGAGCTATGTCTGTTCATACAACTCTAGCATTAACGCTACCCCTGCAGAATTTCAAAGAACAACTTGAGGATAGGTTAATCTCTAAACATTATCGTGTGCATTTTGAGCAAGCTGAAGAAGGCTTGGTTGGATGTGGCCAAAAAAAATCATTTTGGCGTCTGGGAATCATTTATTGTTCATCTAAGTTTTCTTATTTTGATCCTGGGTTCTGTCATAGGACACTTTGGGTTTATAAGATCATACGAGACCTATGAAGGTGCGATATTTCCTTTATTAGAAATCCGGCTTGAACAAGGACACCTTATAAGTGATTGGAACATTCGGATTAATTATGCTCGGGAAAAATTCGATGCCCGTGGGCAGCGAGATAATTGGTCTACTGAAATCAGCATTTTACAAAACGGCTTCGAACTTAAGCGTGAGGCTTTGAGTGTAAACCATCCCTTAACTTACCAAGGAATCACGTTTTACCAGACCTCATTTGGAAACGGTGTATCCTTATCAGCAATAGTACAGGGACAAAAGATTCCTTTCGCTCTACAAGGGCGCGGACAGAATTGGTTTCAGGCACCTGGAACATCCCTCTATCTTTTGGCTGATACTATAGGAATTGAAAACGGGCAAATCTTAATGACCTATCAAGCTTTGTCGAAAGAGAGCTCAAAACTAATTCAATCCGGTGTGATACGACAAGGGGAACAAGTGAATATTCAAGGTCTTTACGATATTGTGCTGGTTAGTCCAGTGAATTTTACAGGTCTTGTAATCAAAAAGGATCCTGGTGTACCGTTGATCTGGTTAGGAACGACACTTTTAATATTAGGATTGATGTTAGCCTTCTACTTTAAACCTCGTAAATTATGGTTCATTCTAACTGGTGGAGGAGAAAATCAACGCTTTATTGCTGGATTATGGAGTGCAGCGGGGACAGAAAGTGCTGAAGAATTGCTTCTGGAGTTCATCCGGGAGTTTGGGTAGGATTAGCTTCAAGGGCCCAAAAGTAAGATACCCTAATGAAGAGGAGGACTGGATATCGTGACTTTAGCTGATGGGGAGCGTATATCTTTCTATATTACATTTTCAGGGTATTTTGTCGCTATGTTGACTTATATATTATACCTCCCTTTCCAAAATCAGTCTTTGGTTAAGTTCGCAAGTTATACTGCCCTTCTTGGGTTATTGGGGAATACCACAGCTATTGTCTTACGCATGGTGATTGCTGGGCGACCTCCGTTGGCGAATGGCTATGAATTTATCCTTACCTTTGCTTGGGGGATTGTCGGACTGTACTTATTCGTGGAGTACCGTTATAAAATTCCGATTATTGGTGCTTTCTTTTTACCATGTGCATTTTTTCTATTGACCTTTATCGTTCTTTTTATGAGTTCAGATGAACGCGTGATGAGTTACATTCCACCAGCTTTAAGAAGCAATTGACTTACTTTCCATGTTGTTATGGCCATTTTTGGGTATGGAATTTTGGCCATTTCCTTTGGGATTGGGATTCTCTATTTAGTGAAGCAACACTTGGTAAGTAAGGCTTCAGAAGGACAGCTAAATGCCGAATTCCAGGCTCAGCTCGGCTGGATCTGCTGGGTTACAAAATGATTATGCCGGGTTTTCCATTACTTACCCTTTGCATTCCCTCTGGGGCGATTTGGGCTGATTATGCTTGGGGAAACTACTGGTCTTGGGATCCGAAAGAGACTTGGTCTTTGATTACTCGGATTATTTACGCAATTTATTTACATACGCGGTTGATGTTCAGATGGAATGGCAAACGTTCCGCTTGAGTTGCCGTCATTGGTTTTCTGGCTGTGCTTTTTACATTCTTTGGGGTTAATTATTTCATCCCAGATCTACATTCTTATGCTTGAATCATTTTTTTCTCCCGTGCCAATTGGCATGACTAATATAACAGTAACCGATAATCGATGAATGACAAGTTCTTTATGGAGGATGAATAAAAAATGATTGAAAGTAGATTCCGTTTGAAAAAAAGCCATCTCATCCCATAACCAATTTAGGGATATGACAACGCTTTCACTTTCAGAAAGAGTGCACTGTACGAATCTTTTGGTATTGGGATAAGCTTTAAGCCGTTCGTCTAGTTTAATCTGACAATGCTTAAGCTCTCGAAATTTCCGAAGATTTAGTTTTAAGGTAAATTCGTTCAGTGCCCCTTCCAACTTCACTTTTTCGGTGTCTCTTCTAAACTTCTCATGGTCTGCTTTTAATTCATGACGATAAAACATACATCGCACTTCTATTTCCACCGTCTGAATTGAACCCTTGGGACGACGCTTCTGACTAGGTTCAAGATCAGGCTTTATAATGTCCTTCAAAATCCACGTGCTCTCAAACGCAGTCAAGGGCGACTCGATTTTTCCACTCACTTCTCCTGTAGAACGATAGGTGATTGGTTTCCATAGCTCCTGTTTCCATGCACATTGAATACGCCCGTGAACTTCTCTTGCTGAAAGACCCATTTTAAGTGGGGAGACCCAGTGAACCATCCGCTCAGCTTGATGGTTCATTAAAAATCGTATGTTGCTTGCGGTAGGGTAGATTCTGTCCATCAAAAACTCGATTGCACCTTCATCCGCAATTTTGTGAACGCTGTTATACACATCGGGTAAGGTAGTAGAATCACTGGTACTTCCAGGGAGCACTCCAAAACCGACTGGCATTTTTGAACCCGAAGCTATGACTAGACTTACGATCAGTTGGGAAAACGAATCCCTTCCACGTCTAGGGACGACCTTTGGTGCATCTTTAAAGTCTCCGGATAATTGCAAAAGTGTCGTGTCTAAATAAGGGTATGCCTGCTTTTTTACTGGAATCCATCACTAAGTTATACAGAACTTCCTCCATAGCCTTTTTGTCCCCACCCAATTCAGTCATTGCCCTTCCGAAACGATCATCATTTAATAGGTTAGGCTCCATCCCAAGCAAGGGTTCGGTTTACCACTTTTCTCCCATTTTTTCAAATTGATAAGCCCGTGTAATATGTCGTGGGCAGGCGATCATGTCGGCGACAAGAAGGCTAGAACTATACCGATACTTGGTGTTAATGAAGACTTTTCTGGATCTTGGTAATGCTCCTTAATTTCCCGATAGATGTATGTTCTTCACCCGGTAACTGATCGACATATCTTGCAAAGCCCACATACTCAAGTAGGTGCATTCCCATTAAAATCGCTCCTGCAGGGGATGCGTCGATTTCATTTGAAATCGTTAATTGGGGAATTAACTGGTTCTGTGCTTTTTGGGGTAGTTGCTTCATGATTGACAACATAATAGTACTTATATCTTTCATGCGATACACCCCACTGAACAAACTATAAAATGACGGTTATTATTTGACCTCATAGTCCTGCCTCCTCGTTTCTGACAGTATTCTGAGATCTATCATATAATTTTGTTTGCAGGTTGGTCAGCGATAGAATGACAATTATGTTAAATAATTACTTTTTACTGAGTTTTATTTGCGAAATGCAAGAAAAATAACAATCAAGTGGAGGTGCCCAAAGTGGAAAAAAAGAACAGGAAGCTTTCGCGTCGACAATTTCTTAAAGTGTCGGCGGCAACCGGTGTCCTCGTGGGGTCGGTCGGTACAGCCTCATTTATTCGTCAAGCGGTGGCTACGCCTAAACAGGTTGATCCGAATATAAACTATGTACGCACGACGTGTTCGCCGAACTGTACTGGGGCGTGTGGGATGAAAGCCCTTGTAGAGGATGGGCAGATCAAGTCCATTATCCAAGCGGCAGACTATCCAGAACCGGAGTACAATCCCCGCGGTTGTCTGAAAGGGCTTTCCATAACTAATCTGATCTATGGCCCTGACCGCTTGAAGAAACCTCTCATTTTAAAAGGTAAGCTAGGTTCTGGCGATTTTAAAGAAGCTTCTTGGAATGAAACCTTGGATTATACAGCAGGACGATTAAAAGAAATTGCCGATAAATACGGTCCAGAATCCATTGGGGTGCTCTTCCAGGTGGGTGGAACCGGCTACGTCCAAAAAGGGGCAGTGAGTAGGCTAGCAACCTTAGCAGGCTGGACAATGCATCATGCCTATGACCAAAATGGAGACTTACCGATGTTTTGGCCGATGACCTTCGGGGTTCAGAGTGAAGAACTTGAGCCGCGGGAATGGCGAAATTCTCGTTATGTTATGGTCTTTGGTTCTAATATCTTGGCAACACGGATTCCAGATGCCCATTTTCTCCTCGAAGCTAGGAATCTCGGTGCTAAAATTATGGTTTTTGATCCTAACTTTAGTCCTACAGCAGCCAAAGCAGATGAATGGATTCCGATTAAAGCAAGCAGCGACGCAGCAGTTGCCTTAGGTCTGGCGAGGGTGCTGATTGAAGAGAAGCTTTACGATGCAGACTTTATTAAAACCTTTACCGACCTTCCGCTCCTCGTTCGCATAGACAATGGCAAACGTCTAAAAGCTGATGAGGTCAAAAATCTTGTCAAACCCTCTGATATTCCAACTTATCGAGAAGCCTATGTTGCCTATAATGGTCAGTTTATCGCGGTACACCCGGAAAAACTCGATCTTCCCTTAGACGTTATGAGCGAGGGTGTCGTGGAGGTGCCTCTTAAAACGGGCGAAATCGTCAAAGCCAAACCCGCGTTCCAACTCCTAAAAGAAAGCCTCACCCAATACACCCCGGAAGAAGTTGAAAAGCTGGCAGGAATACCCAAAGACGATCTCGTGCGTATAGCCCGCGAAATGGCAGAGAGCAAGCCGCTTCATGTGATCTATGGGGCTGGTAATTATCAGTGGTATCATGGTGACTTGAAGGGAAGAGCTTTAGCTTTACTTCCTGTTTTGACAGGAAATATCGGTAAGGCAGGAGCGGGGATTTCTACCTATGCAGGGCAGTATCGGATCCGTTTCAAAGTCGCAGAATGGTGGGTTCCGGAAGGTAAGAAGCAAAACTGGCTACCTTTTCTTTATGTCCTTCATGGCCCAACCAAAACCATGAAAGCCAAGTGGCCTAAAAATGGGATTAAAGCCCTCGTCGTGGGCTGGGGAAATCCCTTTGACCAGCACAACATGGCTAATAAACTCCGTGAAATGGTGGAAAAAGGGAACTTGGAATTTGTTGTGACCACCGATTTCCAAATGACAACCTCGTGTCAGTATAGTCATGCCGTATTACCTGCCGTATCCTGGTATGAAAAAACAGATCTTGTGGCCACTCCAGTTCATCCTTACCTTCAGTTACAACAGTCGGTGGTGAAACCACTATATGAGGGTAAACCAGAGTTTTGGATTATTCGGGAACTTGCTAAACGGCTAAATCCAGAGTTTGAAAAGTACTTTTATCCTGGCCTTGAGCCGGATGCCGCAGCGGAGAAAGTTATTGAGCTTTTACTCAAAACTGGAGGTCCAGCGGTAGCAGGTATTACGCTGGAACAACTAAAGAAAGGCCCAGTACGCTTAAAGTCTGATATCCCAGGGGATCGGCAAATTCCTTTTTATGAGCAAGTTCAACATAAGAAACCCTTTCCACCGATCAGTCTGCCTGCCAAAATTGAACAAACTGCTCAGTTTGTGAAGAGTGGACGGATAGAATTTTACAAAGACGAAGATATCATGCTTCAGGTTGGCGAGGCGCTCCCCGTGCATAAACCTCCCTTCGAGGAAAGTGAGTATACCTTGAGTCCATCGGTTAAAGAAAAATATAAATTTAGCTATGTCACCCGGAATGCTATTTACCGAGTACACTCCACACATTCCAACAACGTTTGGATGAACGAACTCCAAGAGGGAAAGCCGAGAGTGTGGTTAAGTCCCGAGGATGGCAAAGAAAAAGGGATCAAAGAAGGGGATGCAGTCGAAATCTACAATGATCGTGGCAAACTCACGGCTCACGCGATCATCGATCCAGGAGTTGGTCTAAAGCAGGCGGTCTTTGAGGAGGGCTGGTGGAGTCGCTATTTAAAAGGAGCATCCTACAACGCCTTGACTTATCCCTTCATTAAACCGACCCATGAAATATACTTTGTCCCCGGAATGTGGTCCCCAAACACGGCCTGGAACGAGTGCCTCTGTGATGTGAGAAAGGTGGATGATGTTAAATGAGACTTGGGATGGTGATTGACCTTGATCGTTGCATCGGCTGCCGTTCCTGTGCAGTAGCCTGTAAATCCCACAATGCACAGCCACCTGGGACGTGGTGGAATAGGGTATTTACCCCGGGGAGTTCATTTCATCAAGCCGCCGTCGGTAAAGGTGGAGCTCTGCAAATGGATTTTCTACCGGTGTCTTGCCAAATGTGCGATAATCCTGCTTGTCAAAAGGTTTGTCCCACTGGGGCGACTTATACTGATGAACGCGGCGTGGTTTTGATAGACTATGAACGCTGTATTGGCTGTCGGTATTGTATTGCAGCTTGTCCTTACGGGGTACGTCAATTCAACTGGGAAGACCCGAAAAAGGCTAAGGCTCGCGTTGGCTATGAGAAGGGATATGAGTATGGCTACCCTGTCGACTTCAGGGATAAGGATGGAAGGTTAGTTTTCACTCCTGATCGACCCTTAGGTGTGGCCGAAAAATGTACATTTTGTGTGCAATACACCTCTAAAGGCGAACAACCGGCCTGTGTTCGGGGCTGTCCGGGGAAGGTTCGAATTTTCGGAGACCTCGATGATCCAAGCTCCGAGGTCAGTAAACTAATACGGAAACGACCACCGTATCGTCTGAAGGAAGAACTGGGCACTTCACCCAAAGTATTCTATCTGGCACCCGCGAAGCCAATACGCTAGGAGGTAGGTTGATTTGAAAAAAAGTAATGCCCTTTTGGGCGTGGCAGTTGCTTTAATATTTATTAGTTTAGTTGCTTGGGGATACCAAGTGTACAACGGACTTATCGTGACAAATATGCGAAATCCCTTTAGTTGGGGCTTATATATTGCGACCTTTGCCTTTTTTGTGGGGGTTGCTGCAGGAGGGTTGATCGTTTCCTCTTCTGTCTATCTCTTCAATATTAAAGAACTCAAGCCCTTTACCCGCATTGCTTCCCTTTCTGCTTTCGCCAGTATATTAGGTGCAGGGGCCATGATTTTCCCCGATATGGGTCGGGTGGAGCGGGTATGGAAGATTTTTGTACATCCTAATTTTAGATCTCCGTTGGTTTGGGATGTCATCGTCATCACCGTTTATCTTGTCATCACTTTCTTAAGCGTCTATTTCCAGCTTTTGCCTGATTGGAAAAAGGAAGGACGCGGTTTCTTCAATGGGTGGACAAAAGTTCGATCACTGGAAGACGTAGACGCTCTATCAAAAAAATGGTCCAAACGCGTCGCGCTTGTAGGATTACCTGTTGCCATCTTGATTCACACGGTGACAGCGCTGATCTTTGCCACACAAGTTTCTCGCGGGTGGTGGAACACGGCTGTGTTGCCTCCAGACTTCGTTTCTGTGGCGGTTGCCTCCGGAACCGCCTTAGTCCTCGTGATTTCTCTTATCGCAGTCGGAAAAGAACAGTTTGAAGAGTATCGGGGAGCGTTCCAAACGATGGCCTTGATTGTTGCCGGCGCCTTGGTTGTGCACTTTTTCTTCGTTTCAATTGATCTTACTATCCATGGGTGGTCGGGGAAACCCGAAGCACTAGAAACCCTTTCCCTTGTTTTCGGTCGTTACGGATTTCTCTATGCGACAGAACTCCTTCTCCCAGCCTTCACGATGATTTTCTTTTTCACAGAGAAGGGGAAAAGCAGTTACAAGGCTCTGATTATTGGAAGTGTACTCCTCTTTATCGGGGTTTTTGCCCACCGCATGATGCTGATGTTTCCTGCCTTTAATGCCATCCCGCTGACCATATCTATTCCAGGGGCGGGGATAGAAAGTTGGGCATACCCTGTGGCCGTGGGTGAGCTTCGAGAAGGTATGCCGGTCTTTGTCAACTCATGGGACTACGCGCCGACGTTGGTGGAGTACGCTGTTGCCCTCTTACCCTTCGGCTTGGTGCTCTTTGTTGTGACTGGAGCCTTGAGGATGTATGATTTTCTGCCGCAAAAGCGTGTAATGAGTAAACACTCGTTAAGTTCAAACAGGCCGCTCCCAGCTTCCGTAACTTCTAAGAAAAGCCATAATTAGATATAATTTGAGCTTGAGGAATATCGATCTCGTGGTAAAGTTAGTTTAGCGGAGGTGAGTTTAAATGCTAACGTCGTTTGGCTTTTTGAATCCGACTGAATTGATTATTATTCTTGTGATTGCCTTAATAATATTTGGGCCTGGTAAGTTGCCCGAATTGGGCAAGTCCTTAGGCAAAGGAATTAACGAGTTTAAGGCAGCTACTAATCTGGAGCCGGATAAAAAGGAAGAACCTAAAAATAATTAAATACTCAATACTCAATACTCAATACTCAATACTCAAGTACACGATGAACACAGCAAACCACGGGTTCCCGGGTTTTATTAACTCATAAAAAAACACCTTGGCTTACTTTCACACTAAGCCAAGGTGTATTTTATGTCTTTCCCAGAATTAAGGCTGTTGCAGGTTTCAAATAAGTTTATTCATTCTCTTAGACAAAGGTCGATTTGGGGATAAATTGTTAATCGCAATTCTAAGAATGACTAAAAGATTAGTTTAGGCGTGTATAGCTCCTTAAAATCTTGGATTCATACTATTTTGGGATTGGGGGATAATTTAATATTAGGAGATTCGTTTGTTAGGTTAGTTTACGGGCACAAACTGTAAAGAAGGAATTAGTATGAAGCTTGGAACGTTCGCTCTGATTAGTATTCTTTCCATGGGGGGATTCATTTGGGCAAATTATAGTTCCATCCAGCTTTCCAGACCAATACCTGAGGAGGCTGTTCTTGGCAAAAGGGTATGGCAAACTCATCAATGTGTCAGTTGTCATACATTATTTGGCAATGGTGGGTATAACGGAGACGATCTAACTAACATTGTGAGCAAAAGGAGTTCAAAAGAACTATTGGATTTTATGACAAAGCCACCAGTAATGCGCCCCAATCATCAAAGACTTCACCCGGGCTTGAGTCTTCAAGAAACAAAAAACCTGATTAGTTATTTGGAAATTGTCCATAAAATACCTACTTTAGGTTGGCCACCAGAGCCCAACCGTCGAGAGGGAAATTTATGAAGCTAAATCAAACTGTCTTAAGTATATTTATTCCCCACCGTAAAAAATCTTCATATAATGATCCGAATTCTGGCTCGAGGCAGAGGATGTTTCCCGTCCAACAGATTGCTGCTTGGTATTGTCTGGCTGCTGTACTAATTTTCAGTGTTCAAGGAATCGTAGCCTTGATTGGCGCTACAGAGCTAATCATCCCAGATTTGCCCTCCCCGATTCCTTTAGAGTATGGTAGAGCAATTCATTTAGGTATGGCAGTGCTTTGGCCGTTCCTCGGTTCAATGGGCATGGTCTATTATTTTATTGTAGAGGAACTAGGTAGGGATATATTTTCTCTTAAATTAGTCCGTTGGCAGTTTTGGATAATTCTAGTTTCAATTTTGTCAATCTTTGCCAGCTTGGCATTGCATGTCGGTAACGGCAGAGAATATCTAGATGGTTTACCGATCTTCTATTTAGGTATATGTCTAGGTTTGACCTTAGGATCGTATAACCTTATTAGAACCCTGTTGCAGTCTAGGACGGCTGAGATTGCTCCAGCAGCGGCTATTATGACTGCGGGAATAGTTGCACTGTTAGCTTCTCTCTTACCCAATACTCTAAGTTTCCCTAATCCTGTGGCCGATGAAGCTGCGAAATTTTGGGTCGTTCACCTTTGGGAAGAAATGGCCTTTGAATTGACTACGACCGGATTTATCGCTTCCTTCTTCAAAACAACCGGTTTAGCAGGGAAACAGCAAATAGAACGCTGGCTTTATCTAGAGGTAACGTTCTCCGTTGTTGCCGGGTTTTTCGGGACCGCTCATCACTATTATTGGATAGGGTTCCCGGCTTACTGGTTGCTGATTGGCACTGTTTTTAGCCTGCTCGAGCTAATACCTGTGGGTATGTTGGTTCATATGGCTTACAAAGGTTTAAAGAACAAACTGCCGTTAAGCAAACGACAAAAAATTACTCTATGGTTAGTTTTAAGCAGCTTATTTTATCATGTAACGGGTGCCGCCCTATTAGGTTACATAATCTCGATTCCATGGGTTAATCTTTACATGCATGGCACTTATTTAACTTCGGGCCATGCTCATTTGGCCTTATTTGGGGCTCTGGGATTTTTAGTCCTTGGAGGATGTTTCTTTATACTAAGTAAAAACTACGAGCCAACTCCAAAGGAGTATAAGAAATTTGTTGTTTCAGTGCTATTTATAAATAGCGGCTTAATAATCATGAGTTTTTCATTGTTAATTGCAGGGTTCATTCAAATTTATTTATGGCGATTTATAGGACAGGACTTTATGCAAGTTCAACCTTATTTAAAACTGTACTTAGTTTTAAGGGTCATTGGTGGAAGTGTCTTTACGATGGGTGATTTTTTATTAACCTGGAGTATCTTTAAAATTTGGCGAAAAATTAAAAATAGGAGAAAAAAACTATCAAGCATTGGAGCAGTTCTTAAGTAATAAAAAATGATCATAGTGGAAGGCTAAGATTGCGAAAAAGTTGTATAATATAGGCATTAACCCTAAATTAATTAGAAAGTTGGGTGGTTAAATCGTGAAATTTCAAGACAGCGTAACCTTTAAGAATTTGAGCAAGGCCTTTGCCGGTGAATCCCAGGCGCGTAACCGTTATACTTTCTTTGCTAGCGTTGCTAAGGATGAGGGCTATCAAAACATTCAATCAATATTCGAAGAGACAGCAAATCATGAAAAAGAGCATGCCAAAGTATTTTATAAGCTGATGATTAAGCATGCCAAAGGGGAAACTGACTTAATCCATGTAGACACCGACTATCCTTTGGTCTTACTTGATACCCAAACAAATTTGCGGGCTGCAGCGACTGGAGAGAGGGAAGAATGGACTGTTCTCTATTCAAACTTTGGGGATATTGCTGAAAAAGAGGGCTTTCCGGATATAGCCATCGCCTTCCGTAAAATCGCAGTAGTTGAAAAAAATCATGAAGAGCGCTATGTTAGGCTCGCAAATGCTCTAGAGAATGGTACCTTGTTTAAAAAGGAAAAGGCGACGAAGTGGAAATGCTCGAATTGCGGGTATGTGCATGAAGGGCCAGAAGCGCCTATGAATTGTCCAGCTTGTCAGCATCCGCAAGGTTATTTTGCAGAATTACCGGAAATCTATTAAATTTCCACTATGATCGAATCTAGCCGGCAATAGCTGGCTTTTTTTTGTGACTTGTACCTTCGAGAAGACAACTCTCTACAATTATTATATAATATACCCCATAAAGGTATATAAATTAAATCAAAAAAGAGCTAAGAAGGAGTGAGTCTCAATGGTTAAGAAGGTTTTGATTGTTGGCGGTGTTGCGGGTGGAGCGAGTGCTGCTGCAAGGCTTAGGCGTTTGGATGAGGCTGCAGAAATTATTATCTTCGAACGTGGTGAATATATCTCCTATGCCAACTGCGGATTACCTTATTATCTGAGTGATGTTATTGATCAGCGTGATAAGCTTATCGTTCAAACCCCTGAGGGATTGAAAACTCGTTTTAAGATTGATGTTCGCGTTAACAGTGAGGTTATGCGTGTTTTTCCGTTAGAGAAAGAAATTGAGGTGCAAGAAAGTAGTGGTCGAACGTATCGAGAATCTTATGACAAATTAGTACTGTCTACCGGATCGGCTCCAATTAAACCACCGATAAAGGGTCTCGACCAAGTTAGATCTTTTGTTGTTCGCAGTATTTCTGATATCGATAAAATCAAAGCATTTTTAGAACAACAAAAACCGCAAAAGGTCACCATAATAGGTGGTGGTTTTATTGGGCTTGAGGTGGCTGAAAATCTCGTAGCACGCAATATCAAAACGACGATTGTGGAGATGGGCAATCAAGTTATGGCTCCTCTTGATTTTGAAATGGTCGTCAATGTACATAATCATCTTCGTTCTAATGGCGTAGACTTAATCTTAAACGATGGCGTAGCCTCTTTCGATACCAACGCTACTAAGTCAGAGGTTATCTTACAAAGTGGTCAGCGAATTAGCACGGATTTTGTTATTTTAGCCATTGGGGTAAAACCAGAGGTAAAATTGGCCAAGGAGGCAGGTTTAGAGATCGGGAAGCTTGGCGGGATAAAAGTTAATGAAAAACTTGAAACGTCCAACCCTAATATATACGCCCTCGGCGATGTAATTGAGGTAAAAAATATAGTCACTGGGCAAGCTGCGCTGATTCCTCTAGCGGGACCCGCCAATAAACAAGGTCGTATTGTGGCAGATGTTATCGCTGGTCGTCAGGCGAGTTATAAAGGGACCCAAGGAACAGCCATTGTTAAAATCTTTGAATTAGCGGTTGCCTCAACAGGTGCCAATGAAAAGACGCTGAAAACCCTTGGGATTCCTTATCAAGTTTCGTATACACATCCTGGGTCTAGTGCAGGTTATTATCCTGGTTCTACGACGATGTCAATCAAGTTGATTTTCGACCCTATTACGGGGAAAATCCTCGGAGCGCAAATCGTAGGGTCAAATGGTGTGGATAAGCGAATTGATGATATTGCAGCTGCTCTTGGGCGTGGGGACACAGTTTTTGATTTAACTGAACTTGAGTTGGCATATGCGCCTCCTTTTTCCTCAGCCAAAGATCCAGTGAATATAGCTGGCTACGTTGCCGCAAACATTGTTAGAGGAGATGTTGAGGTCATTCATTGGGATCAAATTGGCGAACTTGATCCCCGAAAAACGGTTGTTATCGATGTTCGTTCTCCTAGTGAACATAAAGCAGGCCATATTCCCAACACAACAAATATCCCTGTCGACGAAATTAGAGCCCGCTTAGCTGAGTTTCCGCAAGATAAGGAGATTGTCGTCTATTGTCAGGTTGGTTTAAGGGGATATTTGGCATGTCGGATTTTACAGGGACATGGTTTTCATAAGGTAAGGAATTTAAGTGGAGGTTGGAAAACTTATTACCCAGCAATAACTGAAAAAACTTGATCGTTACTAACGATGTTCTCGAATAAAAATAATATACGGCAATGGAAATGATCAATCACAAACAAATATTTTAAAAAAGCATTGAAATAATCTTCGGGATGTATTATTATCTGATTAACCACTAATTCAACTAAATCTTATAGGAATACTATGGTATTAAAATATCAGGAGGAATGCAAAATGACAAAGATTGCTAAGAGTTTAATCGACCTAATTGGGAACACCCCTTTGTTGGAATTGTCGAATTACAATGCTCAAAACAGTTTAGACGCTAAGGTGATTGCTAAGTTGGAATACTTTAATCCAGCAGGAAGCGTTAAAGACAGAATTGGCTTTGCCATGATTAAGGATGGCGAGGATAAAGGGCTTATTAAAGAGGGTACCGTTATTATTGAGCCGACCAGTGGTAATACAGGAATAGCACTAGCCTTTGTGGCTGCAGCCAGAGGCTATAAATTAATTCTAACTATGCCTGATACGATGAGTATGGAAAGGCGAAATCTTCTAAAAGCACTTGGAGCTGAACTTGTCCTGACACCGGGTGCAGAGGGCATGAAAGGTGCTATCAAGAAGGCGGAAGAATTGGTAGAACAAACTCCAAATTCTTATCTTCCACAGCAATTTAAAAATCCTGCCAATTCTGAGATTCATCGGACGACTACTGCCGAAGAAATATGGAGAGATACCGACGGACAAATTGATATTTTCATCGCTGGTGTAGGTACAGGCGGAACAATTACAGGCGTTGGAGAAGTTTTAAAACAAAAAAATCCTAAAATTAAGATTATTGCGGTTGAACCTAACGATTCTCCAGTGTTGTCAGGAGGGAAACCTGGGCCGCATAAAATTCAAGGAATTGGCGCTGGCTTTATACCAGATGTCCTAAATACATCGGTTATTGATGAAATTGTTAAAGTGAAAAACGAAGATGCCTTTGCCACTGCAAGAGCTCTTTCCAAGAGTGAAGGCTTGCTAGTGGGAATTTCTTCGGGTGCAGCAACTTTTGCAGCTGCACAAGTTGCTAAGAGATCTGAAAACAAAGGTAAAACCATTGTTGTGTTATTGCCTGATACAGGGGAAAGATACCTTTCAACTGTGCTCTTCCAAGAAGGCTAAAATCGAGGTGCGAGGCACGACGCTCGAGGTTAGACCTTCAAGGACCGCAATCAGAGCGTCGAGTATCGAGTGTCGTATACCTTCGCATTTTGCACATTTGACCACCGGATAAGATTCCAGTGAACTTCAGATGGAGTATAACTCCATCTGAAGAAACAATTCCTTGAAACTTTCCTACCCTCATCTAAACCCTTTAACTTGGGTGAGGGTATTTAAATAAACCTTAAACCCAGTAAAAAGATAGGAACTATATTAATTAAGAGGCGGTTTGAAAATGAGGATGAAAAAAATAACAAGTTTCGTTATTACAGTATTGATTTTAATCGTACTTAGTAGTGTTTTAACGGCTTGCGCTTCTCAAAAGGAAAGTCCCAAAGCAACAGATAGTCCTAAAGCACCAGAAAGTAAAAATGTAACTGTGAGAGTGGGCTTTTTCCCAAATATTACACACGCGCAGGCGCTGATCGGGAAAGCAGAGGGTACATTCCAAAATTCAATTGGCGAAACCAATAAAATCGATTGGAAAATGTTCAATGCCGGTCCGGAGGAAATTACGGCTTTGTTTGCAGGAGCAGTGGATATCGGATACATAGGACCAGGACCGGCAATCAATGGGTATGCCAAGTCGAAAGGCGATCTTCAGATCATAGCTGGGGCAACAGACGCCGGCGCGATCTTAGTGTCTAGAAAAGATTTGCCAATCAAGGATATCAAAGAATTAAGCGGTAAGAAAGTAGCTGTACCCCAGTTTGGAAATACGCAAGACTTATTACTTCGGAATCTGCTTCAACAAAACGGGCTGAAAGATACCACTAAAGGTGGAACGGTAGAAATTGTTCCAGCTGCTAATCCAGATATTAAGGCGCTACTGGAGAAAGGTGATATTGCTGCGGCTTTGGTGCCGGAACCATGGGGTTCAACTTTACTCAAGGACTTAAAAGCCAATGTCGTATTGGATTATAATACGCTATGGCGTGAAGGAAAATATACGACTGCAGTCGTCGTTGTCAGAACCCAGTTTCTCAAGGAACATCCTGATCTGGTTGAAAAATTTCTTAAAACCCATGTGGAGTTAACCGATTACATCAACAATAATAAAGATAAAGCGAAAGAAACGGTGAATGCTCAGATCACTGAATTAACTAAAAAGCCGTTATCAAAAGATATTCTGGATGCCGCTTTCAACCGTTTGACAGTCACAAATAACCCTGAAAAGGATGCTGTACTGGATTTTGTAACTCTCTCAGTCGAGACAGGTTTTCTGAAAGAAAAACCAGATACGTCAGATTTGTTTAACCTAAGCATTCTGAATAAGATTCTCCAAGAAAAAGGACAGAGCGAAATAAAATAATCCGGTTTAAACCAACAGAATACTGGTATAATCGTTGATATTAACAAAAGGGATGAGGTGATTATGGTGAGCATAGTTGTGAAAAATATCTGTAAAAGTTTTCTAACCAAGCATAAAGAGACACATACCCTGGAGAGGGTTAATCTGGAGATAAAAACTGGCGAGTTTGTTTGCATCTTGGGACCTTCCGGATGTGGAAAATCGACTTTGCTAAACATAATTGCAGGCCTGGAGAAGGCATCAGAAGGTCAGATTTTCTTGAATGAACAGGAAGTCAAAGGACCGGGTCCGGATCGAGCGATGATGTTCCAAGAATCTGCCTTGTTTCCGTGGCTTCGGGTGCTTGATAATGTGGAGTTTGGCATGAAAATGACCGGGGTTGCGAAAGAGGCTCGGCGTGAAAAAGCCTTGAAATATCTAAAAATGGTGCATCTGACAAAGTTTCGGAATTCCTTTATTCATGAATTATCAGGAGGAATGAAGCAAAGAGTAGCTCTGGCCAGAGCCTTAACCTTGGATTCTGAAGTTCTCTTGATGGATGAACCGTTTGCAGCTTTGGATAGTCAGACGAAAAATATCCTACAAATTGAACTGCAGCGAATCTGGTTAGAGACCAAGAAGACGATTATTTTTGTTACTCACAATGTAGAAGAGGCCGTATTGTTGGCAGACAGAGTCGTGGTTATGACTGCCAATCCAGGGCAGATCAAAGCAGAATTCAATATTCAACTGTCCAGACCGAGGCAGGTTGAAGACCTTGATTTAGCTTATACGGTAGCAAAAATCATGAAAGAAGTTAAAGATGAGGTGGAGAAGGTTGCCAAAGATGAATATGATAGTGATTGGGCTATTCAAAAAGATCGGGTTTTACCTGATGTTAATATTAATCTGGGAAGTGGTTTATAGGGTTGGGGTAGAGTATTTTCATATCTGGAAACCTTATATGTTCCCATCACCCTTCATCGTCATTAAGACTCTGATTGACCTGATTAAAGATAATACGCTAGGGGTTGCCATACTGGCAAGTATGAAGCGGATCATCATTGGCTACAGCATTTCATTAATCATCGGGGTGAGTATTGGTCTTACGATAGTGAGGTTTAAATATTTAGATGAAAACTTGAGCCCGTTGATTCTTGGGCTACAGACCTTACCAAGTATTTGCTGGCTACCTTTCGCAATTCTGTGGTATGGCCTTAATGAAAGTGCCATCATCTTTGTGGTCGCAATTGGTTCTACCTTTGCGATTTCCTTAGCCATTGAATCGGGAATCAAGAACGTCAACCCTTTGTATATTCGAGCGGCTAAGACTATGGGGGCAAGCGGTTTCAATGTTTATCGGAATGTGACGATTCCGGCCAGTCTGCCGAGTTTAATTTCTGGAATGAAACAAGGGTGGTCTTTTGCTTGGAGGGCCTTAATGGCAGGTGAAATGCTTTCAGCCACTAAAGGACTGGGACAAGTCCTGACGGTTGGAAGGGATTTAGCTGATATCAGTCAGGTCATGGCTGTGATGGTAGTGATTATTGTGTTGGGTATGATCGTGGATAAATTTATTTTTGGACGCCTTGAATTAAAAGTTAGGCAACGCTGGGGATTAGATAGAACTTAGGAAATGAAAATATGGAGGGTGACAGACGTATGAATATAAAAGTAAATGGCCAAGAACTGATCTTAGAACAAGTAATAACCATAAAAGAATTGTTGAATTTACAGCAAGTTGAAATGCAGGACTATGTCACGGTACAAATTAATGAAGAAATAGTTGAACAGGAAAATTTTGCTTCGAGGTCTTTAAATGAAAATGATGCTGTTGAGTTTCTCTATTTCATGGGCGGTGGGAGTAAATGAGCTTTACAAATGGGCAAATGGAGAGATATTCTAGGCACATCATTTTAAAAGAGGTTGGGGTAAAAGGTCAGAAAAAACTGTTAAACGGTAAGGTCTTAATCATTGGCACAGGTGGTCTTGGAGCACCGGCAGCGATGTTTTTGGCAGCGGCAGGTGTTGGGACGATCGGCCTAGTTGATTTTGATGCGGTTGAGTTGTCCAATCTTCAAAGACAAATCATCCACCTGACCAAGGATGTTGGTAAACCTAAAGTAATTTCGGGTGCAGAGACCATTAATGAAATGAATCCGGATGTAAATGTGGTTACCTACCAGGAGTGGGTGAGTGCTAGTAATATCTTGGATATTATTAAAGACCAAGATTACGACTTTATCATCGACGGAACGGATAATTTTCCTGCCAAGTTCTTAATCAATGATGCTTGTGTTTTGGCAAACAAACCCTTTTCTCATGCCGGAATCATCAGGTTTCAGGGCCAAACGATGACCTTTCTGCCTGGAAAGGGGCCATGCTATCGTTGTATCTTTCGCAATCCGCCGCCGCCAGATGCGGTTCCAACATGCAAACAGGCAGGTGTGCTAGGGGTTATGGGAGGAATTATTGGGACAATCCAAGCCACTGAAGCACTAAAGTATATTCTCGGAATCGGAGAGCTTCTCAACGGCTACCTTCTAACGTATGATGCCCTAAAGCTGGAATTCAGAAAAGTAAAGCTACCTGTAAACAAAAATTGCCAAGTTTGCAGCGACAAGGCAAGCATTAAAGAGTTAATTAACTATGAACAAGCAACCTGTGATATGTCATGACGATTATTTTAAAGAAACAGGATTACGACGAAATATTGGCGCATTGTCTTATTAGCTTACCGAATGAGGCTTGTGGTTTACTAGGGGGGCGGAGCGATGGTGAGGTTAAGACAGTTGAAAAAGTTTACTTGCTTACTAACATTGATCAAAGTCCTGAACATTTCTCCCTAGATACTAAGGAACAATTTGCGGTGATCAAGGATATCCGAAGTAGAAATGAAGTTATGCTGGGAAACTTTCATAGTCACCCAAATACACCTTCGCGACCGTCCGAGGAGGACAAACGCTTAGCCTTCGATTCAGAGGTAAGTTACCTCATCTTGTCTCTTCAGGCTAAAGGGAATCCGGTCTTGAAAAGTTTTCGGATAAAACCTGCTGGAGTTTTTGAAGAAGAACTTCAGATTATCTAAAAGCTGAAGTTATCTAAAAGCTGGTGTTATTGAATTGAGAGGGGAATCGTCATGGCAGTTAACTATAAGGAGCTAAAACAAGGTGGGTTCATGAAACAAGTCCAAAAAGACAATTTTTCTTTACGCTTGCGAATCGTCGGCGGTCAGATTGGAGCTGAGAAATTAAAGAAAGTCTCTGAAATAGCGGAGAAATATGGACAAGGATATGTTCATATGACCTCAAGACAAAGCATAGAGATACCTTTTATCAAGCTAGAAGACGTTGAGGCGGTCAGAAATGAATTGACTGCTGCCGGCTTACAACCTGGGGCTTGTGGACCAAGAGTCAGAACGATCACGGCTTGTCAGGGATGTAAAATATGCCCCAGTGGCTTAATTGACACGATGGAATTAGCCCAAGAATTAGATCGCCGGTATTTTGCCCGAGAATTACCGCATAAGTTTAAGTTTGGCGTCACAGGCTGCAGCAATAATTGCCTGAAAGCAGAAGAAAATGATCTAGGGGTAAAAGGTGGAATCCAACCAGAGTGGATTGCCAAAAGCTGCAGTTTTTGCGGACTCTGTGAAGTTGTTTGCCCGAAAAAGGCCATTAAAGTTCAGAAAGAGGATAAGCAGGTTCAGCTCGATGCGACGAAATGCAACGCTTGCGGAAAATGTGTTAAATCTTGTCCACTGGATGCCTGGGGTGGCAAAAACGGCTATATCCTCTACTTCGGAGGGCTATTTGGTAATCAGGTCGCCACTGGACGCCAGCTGCTTCCCATTATATACTCCGAAGAAATACTTCATCGTGTAGTGGAAACAACGCTGCGATTTTTCCAACGCCAGGGTAAACAGAGCGAAAGGTTTGGGCTCACCCTAGATCGCGTTGGTTGGGATAGCTTAGAGAATGAACTTCAGGAGGCCATAAAATGAGTACCAGCGCAGATCGCTATCTTGATATTACCGATGTCGTTTGTCCAATGACCTTTGTTAAGGCTAAGGTGATGCTCGAAGACCTTGAAGAAGGGCAAATATTAGAAATCAGGATGGACGAAGGAGAGCCTATCCAAAATGTACCCCGAAGTCTGAAAGATGAAGGGCATCAAGTGCTTCAAGTTGTCAACAATCAGGATGGAACGTTCACGATCTTTGTTAAAAAGGATGGTCTTTAATGAATTTTAATACGGCTTTACTGCACGGTAACTTCACAGCAGATAAAAAGTCAGGCGCGACAACCATTCCCATCTACCAGTCTTCTGCCTTTCGACATGAGACGGCAGAAGAACTTGAGAATATTTTCAGAGGGAGCGAGCCTGGATTTATCTATACCAGACTTAACAATCCAACTATTGAAAGTTTTGAAAGAAGAATGGCTTACTTAGAGAAGGGGGTCGGTGGGGTCGCCTGTGCCTCGGGGATGGCAGCCGTTACCTTAGCAGTCTTGAATATTTTACAAAGCGGCGATGAGATCCTTTGCGGAAGTGGCCTTTTTGGTGGCACCTATTCCTTGTTTGAAGGCTTTAAAACTTTTGGAATTACCACTAAGTATGTTGATAATAATGAAATCTCACATTACGAAGCTGCGATTACCGAGCGGACGCGCATAATTTTCGTGGAAACAATCGGCAATCCCAAGCTGGATGTGGCAGATATTCGAGGCTTAGCTGAATTGGCACATGCCAATGGGATTCCCCTATTCGTGGACAATACGGTGACGTCCCCATATTTAGTAAGGCCTCTTGAGCTAGGTGCAGATATTGTGATTCACTCTACGTCGAAGTACATCAATGGCAGCGGCAATTCAATCGGTGGGATCATCCTTGACAGTGGCAAATTCAAGTGGGATTCAGAGAAATACCCAGGGTTAAAAGAATTTAAGAAATTTGGTAAGTTTACTTACCTCGCCAAATTACGCAAGAGTATCTTTAAAGATTTTGGAGCGTGTATTTCCCCTTTTAATGTCTATCTCACTAGCCTTGGACTGGAAACCTTGGGGATCAGAATGGAACGTTTGTGTAGTAATGCTTTGGCCCTAGCCAATTCTTTAACAGAAAACAGCAAAGTGAGTTTTGTAAACTATCCGGGCTTAGAGGATAATCACTATTATGAGCTTGCTAAAGCTCAGTTCTCTGGAAAATACGGTGGGATCTTGACGATTAGAGTGGGCTCCAAGGAAAACGCCTTCAGGGTGATCAATAACCTAAAATATGCTTCGAATCTGGCGAATGTTGGGGATGTCCGAACCCTCGTGATTCACCCTGCTTCGACGATTTACGAAACGAATAG
The DNA here is from genome assembly GCA_049302575.1 of Desulfitobacteriaceae bacterium. Taxonomy (GTDB): domain Bacteria; phylum Bacillota; class Desulfitobacteriia; order Desulfitobacteriales; family Desulfitobacteriaceae; genus JBAQMG01. The sequence goes on from JBAQMG010000004.1 coordinate 23,992, forward strand.
CCTTGGAGAAAGAAAAAAAATGGGTGTCTACGAGGACTTAATCAGGATAAGCGTAGGGTTAGAAGATCTAGAAGACATCGTTGGGGATTTCCAGCAAGCCTTAGCAAGCCTTTGAAGACACAAAAGCTTTGAAATTGTCCATTGAAAAGTATAACTAGTACAACTAGAGAAAAAGACCAAACACACGAAAACACAAAGGGAAAGATGTGTGAAGCCAATCATGAACATTAATTTAGACTCAAAGGTCTTAGAAACAGATATTCTGATTATCGGTGGAGGTACGGCGGGCTGCTTTGCCGCACTAACCATTGCGGAAAATTCTGCTTGCCAAGTCATAATTGCCGAAAAAGCAAATATTAAACGAAGTGGCTGCCTAGCTGCCGGTGTCAACGCCCTAAATGCTTATATCGTTAAAGGGGAAACGCCGGAAACCTATCTAGATTACGTAAGAAATGATTCTGGAGAGGTGATCAGAGAGGATTTGGTTTATTCAATCGCCAAACAACTTAATGCGGTAACGAAAAAGGTTGAAACTCTAGGCTTGGTTATTCAAAAAGATGAAAACGGAGCTTACGTTGCTCGGGGCAAGCGAAACATAAAAATCAATGGCGAGAATATCAAGCCGCTCCTAGCCACGGCGGTTGAACAACAGGAAAACATTCAGGTGCTTAACAGGGTCAATATCATTGACTATGTGGTTAAGGATGGTCGGGTGATAGGCGCTTATGGATTTTCTCTTGATAAACATGTATTGTATACGATTCAAGCGAAAGCCGTACTCTGCACAACTGGTGGTGCGGCAGGCTTATACCGACCCAATAATCCCGGTTTTTCCAGGCATAAAATGTGGTATTCTCCTTTCAACACAGGTGCGGGTTATGCCATGGGAATCAGAGCTGGAGCGGAAATGACAACCTTTGAAATGCGCTTTATTGCTTTGAGATGCAAAGATACCATCGCCCCAACCGGGACAATCGCCCAAGGGGTACGAGCGCAGCAGATCAACGGTAAAGGTGAAGCGTACGAAAGTAAGTATGGACTTCCGACAACTCCTAACCGGATGTTTTCCACTGTACAGGAAAATAAAGCAGGCAAGGGTCCTTGTTATTTGGAAACGAAGGGGATCTCCCAAGAGACAGAGCAAGACCTCTACAAAGCTTATTTAAATATGGCACCTGCTCAGTCCTTGAGCTGGATTGAGGGCGGCCTTGGCCCTTCGGCGGAAAATGTAGAGATTGAAGGAACAGAACCCTATATTGTTGGTGGACATACAGCCAGTGGTTACTGGGTAGATACAAAACGAGTCACGACGTTAGAGGGACTCTTTGCAGCCGGCGATGTGGCAGGAGGCAGCCCGCAAAAATTTGTGACTGGGTGTTTTGCCGAAGGCGAGATAGCCGCTTTTTCAGCACTGTCGTATATTGAGGGGAAAGAGCACGTTGTGCCTGAACACGCTCAAATGCTCGAAAAGCTCCATGAAGTTCAGCAATTTATAAATAGCGATGCCAATGACGCCAATTTATATTCGATCGAAGAAATTGAAGAAGCAATGCAGAAGGTCATGGATGTTTATGCCGGAGGAATTTCTTCAGACTATGTAGTAAATTCCAGTAAGCTTGCTATCGCTAAACAACGAATTAATGGTCTGTTAGATATGAGCAAATCTTTGAAAGCCAAGGATTTACATGAGTTGAAACTTATCTATGAGGTAATTGATCGTTTGTATGTTTGTCAGACTGTCATTGAGCATTTGCTGGCCCGCAAAGAAACAAGATGGCACTGTTTCCAAGAGAATGCGGACTATCCGGAGAAAGATGATCAAAACTACTTCAAATATGTTAATTCGCGCTTTCGAAATGGAGAGTTTGAGATTATCTTGCGAGATATTGTTAAAAAGGATGAAATATATGAGCATCAAAATTAGTCAGCAAACTTGCATGGGCTGTGGTAAATGTTTAGACGTCTGTCCCGGTGATTTGATACAGAGAGATGAGGCGGGAAAATCGTATCTCAAGTATCCACAAGACTGCTGGGGGTGTACCTCCTGCCTGAAAGAATGTGCAAGTGGCGCGATTAAGTACTATCTTGGAGCAGATATTGGCGGCCTGGGCGGCTACTTGTATACCCAAAAAGACAAAGACCGTTTGCATTGGTATATTCGCAAGGCTGATGGAGAACAAGTTAAGGTAACAATCAATCCAAAAGAAGCAAACCAATATTAATAAGAATGTAAACCAGTACTAATGTTGAAGGAATTTGGGGGCGACTTTTATGGAACATTTAGATGGGTTGGAAGCTCAAAGTATTTATATCTTAAGGGAAGCCTATAAAAAGTTTGGTAAGCTAGGTATGCTCTGGTCCATTGGTAAAGATTCTACAGTCATGCTCTGGTTAGCCAAGAAAGCATTTTTTGGACATTGTCCGTTTCCTTTGATCCATGTGGATACGAATTATAAGATACCACAAATGATTGAATACCGGGATAAGATTGCTAAGGAATATGAGCTGGACCTGATTGTGCATAAAAACGTGGAAGCTCTGGAAAATGGAATGGGGCCAGAACAGGGCAGGTTGGTATGTTGCAAGGCCTTAAAAACGGATGGACTGCAGCAGGTGGTAACGAACTATGAATTCGAAGGGCTTATTTTAGGAATTCGCAGGGATGAAGAGGGTTCTCGTTCCAAGGAAAGGGTTTTTAGCGAAAGAAACCGAGAATCAGAATGGGATTATACCAATCAGGCGCCAGAACTCTGGGATCAGTTTAAAACAGATTTTCCCAAAGGGAATCATATTCGGGTTCATCCTATTCTGCACTGGAATGAAATAGATATCTGGGCCTATATTGAGCGTGAAAACATCCCCATTATTGACCTGTATTTCACAAAGGAAGGCAAGAGGTATAGGAGCCTCGGCTGTGCACCCTGTACTGGTCAAATCGAATCAGAGGCTTCAACGATTAAAGAAATCATCGAAGAATTAAACAATACTCAAGTAAGCGAACGAGCCGGACGGGCCCAAGACCAAGAGGATGCTTACGCTATGCAAAAGCTTCGTAAAGACGGATACATGTGAGTTCGAGGCACGAGGCACGATGATCGAGGCTTGAGGCTTGAGGCTTGGGGCTTGAGGCTTCATTCACTATACATTATTGTAAATTATGTTGCACGATGCACGATAAGAAATACGCAGGTTCGAGGCAAAATCAGGGGTCGAAACAGAGGTTGGTAGTCAGAGGTCAGGCTAAGGTAAGTAGTTCGAGTTGCGAAATAAGAGGTCGGATTTGAGTATGTAGTGCGAGCTGCGATGCGCGATGCGCATAACGCGAAGTTCGTGGTGTGATGCATGAGGTATGATTCACTGCGGGGTCCGACCTCGGACCTCGGACACCGAAATAAGGGGCAGAAGGAGATTAGAGTATATGGGAGATTCGAGAGAAAAGCTTAGGATTGTTGTTGTGGGACATGTTGATCATGGTAAATCAACGGTTATTGGCAGGCTACTTTATGATACCAAAGCATTGCCCGAAGGTGCGATAGATCGAGTTAAGAGGATTTCAAAGGAAAAGGGTAAACCTTTTGAATATGCCTATTTGCTCGATGCTTTTGAAGAAGAACAAAAACAAGGGATTACGATCGATATTACCCAATTGCAATTTCAAACAGCCAAGAGAGACTATGTGATCATTGATGCCCCAGGACATAAGGAATTCCTTAAAAATATGGTATCAGGGGCAGCCAATGCTGAGGCAGCTCTACTTGTCATTGATGCCAATGAGGGTATCCAGGAGCAGTCTAGGAGACACGGCTATATACTTTCCTTGCTGGGAATTCAAAAAATCTATGTTATTGTTAACAAAATGGATTTGATAGATTATTCAGAAGGAAAATTTGAGATCATCCGCCAAGAAATGAATGAATTTCTCAGTAATCTTAATGTTCATCCTTTAAAATATATTCCGATCTCCGCGTTTTATGGAGAAAATATGACCTCTTCTTCGGCTAAAATGACTTGGTACAAAGGGGAAGCCGTCCTTCAAGCGCTAGATCTTTTTAAAAAGGATAAAGGGCTGGAAGATAAGCCTTTAAGATTTCCCATCCAGGATGTTTACAAGTTTGACAATCGGAGGATTATTGCGGGAAGAATTGAGTCGGGGAGTTTAAAGGCTGGAGATGAAATTCTCATCAATCCTGGTAACAAGACAACAAGGGTTAAAGCTATTGAATACTGGCAGGAAAAGAATAAGACTGATATAGTTAGTGCTGGTATGTCAGTAGGGATAACGTTAGAAGATGAGTTTTTCAATAAACGAGGGGAATTCATTTCCCATCTAAGTGATCCTCCAAAAACAGGAAATGTTTTCAGAGCAAATCTTTTCTGGTTAGGCAAAAAGGCTATGACCCGAGATAAAAAATATAAGCTTAAACTGGTTACTCAGGAAGTAGAATGTGAAATTGCTTCAATTAATCGGGTCATTGATGCGACAACTTTGGAAACCTTAGTAAATGCCACGGAAATTAAAATGAACGATGTCGCGGAAGTAACGTTAAGAATCAAAGAAACAATCAGCTTTGATGAGTTCAAGAGTAATCAGATTACTGGACGCTTTGTAATTGTCGATGAATATGACGTCACTGGCGGGGGTATTATTTCAGGTGTAGAAAAAAGTAATCGTTTGGTCAGCAGATTTATTGCTGGTGATCTTGAAATGGTGGCCGAATGCTTTGATGATTATTACTTCATGGTATCTGAGGGTACTTTTAAGAGAATTAGCCGAAAGCCTCAGATCTTTAATCTAGGAGATCAAATACCTGTGGAGGGTGAAACCTATCAATATCCAGTAAACTTGGATATTTTAGATTTATACAGTAAACAGGTTGTAAAAGTCAGAGCTACCAAAATCCTCGAGATTGTAACGGATCAAGAATACAGATATGAAAACTTCACAATCATTACAACCAAGGGTTTTTTAGTAAAAATAAGCTCTGAACAAGATTATAACGAATTTGTCCGGGATTTCGAGGAGCAAGGAGCGCCTGGTGGAGGACTTTCTGAAGACTTTCTTAATCGATGGCTTGATGTTATGGCCAATAAGAGGATAAAGTTTAAGGAGAATCAAATGGCAGATGGTCTGGAGTATTATATTTGACTTAGTTGGTTTCCCACCAAACGACAAAAGGGGAATGTCTCTCCAGGTCTAAGAACAATGAAACTTAGACGCTACATCATGGGGTGGGTGAACTACTTTAAATTAGCGGATATGAAGACGGTGCTCTTAGAAACAGACCAATGGATGAGAAGACGCAGCCGCATGATCTTCTGGAAACAATGGAAACAATGGAAACAATGGAAACAATGGAAACGAGTGAGAACAAGGCATAAAATGCTTAAATCACTGGAAATCCATGAGCAGAAAGCATGGGAATACGCAAACACAAGAAAGAGCTACTGGAGAACATCCAATAGCCCTATCCTATCCAATAGCCCTATCCTATCCAAATTCCTAACTAACAATGTTATTAAGGGACGTGGATGCCTGTTCTTTTCAGAATATTATCGGCAAGTTACTGCGTGATCTGAGGAACCGACGTATACCGAACGGTACGTACGGTGGTATTAGAGGTCGATCTTTTGCAAGAGTTCGGCCTCTATCTCGGTTATCCCTATATTAAAAAAGCAGAAGGCTAATATAATAAATTATGGGAACCTCGTATCAAACAGAGCACAAACGTTTTTAGGATTTTCTATTTTAGTTACCATCAAGGCAAATTCATCTTACTTCATGGTATTCGAAAGACTTCGAAGAAAACTCCTAAAACAGATTTAGATATATCATTAAAACGAATGACCAATTACCTTAAAGGATGTGAGCAAAGTGAATCATGATGAAGTCAAAAAACAATTACTTCAAACCATGAAGTTCAAAAAGAATATGAAGATTTCCAAGTCCTCTATGAGATTAAACACGAAATTATCAGACTTCGATTGGAACAGGGGTTAAGCCAAAAAGAACTGGCTGATAAGATTAATACAAAACAATCTGCAATTTCACGCTTAGAAAGTGGCGAATATAATCCTAGTATAGAACTATTAGCTAAGGTAGCCAATGCACTCGGCAAAGAACTGCAAATCAGCTTTCAATAAACAGTGGCTTATAAAGACCCACTGTTTTTTCTTGCAAGAGTTATTTCGCCTAATGTTCCGCGTATTTCCGACGCGCCATATTACATTCATATTAAAGTTGCGTGATGGATATAATTGTGATGTAATAATCTAAAGTTCGTGCTGAATAAGGGGGAGCGGAATGCGGCGGATTTTAGTTGCAGATGATGAGGTCAACATGCGTTGGGTTTTGGAAAGAGCTTTAACCAAAGTAGGCTATGAAGTAGAAACAGTAGAGGATGGTCAGTTTGCAGTTGAACACGCTTTGTTGGAACGTCCTGATCTTGTACTGCTAGATTTAAAAATGCCTAGGCTTGATGGGTTAGGGGCACTGCGGGAATTAAAGATTCATTTTCCGGATTTAGTTGTAATCATTTTGACTGCACATGGCACGACGGATAACGCTGTCGAAGCTATGAAAGCCGGTGCATATGATTATCTTATCAAACCTTTTAATATCGATGAACTATTGTTGACTGTGGCTAAGGCTTTAGAAGTAAATAATTTACGCCAACAAGTAGACTATCTCAAAGGGCAAGATCAGGCCAATTCCAGTTGGGAGAATGTAATTGGAACTAGTACAGTAATGCATTCGGTTTATGAGTTGATCAAGCGCGTGGCCCCGACAGCGGCCACGGTACTATTACAGGGGGAGTCTGGTACAGGAAAAGAATTGGTTGCTCATGCCATTTATGCACAGAGTCCTCGACGGGATGGGCCGTTTATCCGGGTAAATTGTGCTGCTTTACCTGAGAATCTATTGGAAAGCGAATTGTTTGGTCATGAAAAGGGGGCTTTTACCGGAGCTCATGAACGCAAAGCGGGACGGTTTGAACTGGCAGATGGCGGGACACTATTTCTCGATGAAATTGGAGAAATGTCTTTGTCAGTGCAGGCTAAACTGTTACGTGTTCTGCAGGAACGTAGTTTTGAACGGGTAGGCGGAGTGAAGACGCTCAAGGTGGATGTTCGGTTTATTACAGCAACCAACCGGGATTTGCTTTTGGAGACCAAGGAAGGTCGTTTTCGGGAAGACCTTTATTATCGGCTTAATGTCTTTCCTATAATAGTTCCGCCCCTTCGGGAACGGAGTGAGGATATTCCGCTTCTTGCGACTAACTTTATGCAAAAGTATAATGTCGAGGGCAGGACTAAACGGCTTTCAAAGGAGGTTATAAACCGACTGTGTGAATATGAATGGCCAGGTAATGTACGCGAACTGCAGAATGTTCTGGAGCGGATGGCAATCATCTCACCTAGCTGGGAGGTAGGTCTAGATTCACTGCCAGACTTTATTGTTGCCAGACAAAAAAAAGAGGGAGAAATTCCTTTTCGGTTACCCAAAGGGGGAATCTCCCTTGAAGAAGTCGAAAAATCCTTTCTTCAACAGGCCTTGGAACAAACCAGCGGTAACCAAAGTCAAGCAGCCCGTCTTCTTGGTTTGTCACGTTATTCTTTCCTTTACCGTTTAGATAAGCATGAAATCAGTCATCATTAACCATGGCTCAATAGAATATGAGAGGAACGACGGAGATGCTTGACAAACTAAAATATAGTTATCGCAGACGAACTTGGATAGATTTGCTTGTCATAGCTCTGTTAGTGGATCTAGTGACTATCATTCATTATTCGAATTATCAGTACGCAGTAAATTTCCATGTTCTTTTACAATTCGGCTATTACATACCGGTTATCTATGCGGCAATGCGTTTTGGACCCGTAGGTGGTGTCGGGGTGGGTCTGCTGATAACTTTGCTTTCCTTGCCCCATCTCGCTCATTTTCGTACAATCGATCGGGCTGCTTGGTATACACAATGGGTAGAAATCCTTTCGATAAATGCCATGGGTTGGTTAACTGGTTTTCTTATTCGTCAAGAACGCAGAGCAACCCGCCAATACCAGCAGGCACTTCAGGTGCAAGGGGAATTATTAGAAAAACTACGTATCGAAGGGGAACAACGGGCGCAGTTAGAGGCAGAAATAAGGCAAACTGAACGTTTGACGGCCCTTGGTCATCTAAGTGCAGGACTAGCTCACGAAATTCGTAATCCACTTGGGGTAATTCAAGCAACTGCCCAACTATTGGCTCAGGAAAGATCCGAGGATCAAGTCGTAGGGGAATATTGCCGAGTACTACAGGAAGAATGCGAACGTCTAAATCGTTTGGTTAGTCAATTTCTGGATTTTGCTCGTCCGAAAGAACCGAATCGACAGCGTGTAACAATAAAGCAAATCTTAGATAATGGCTTAGCACTTGTTCAGACTTTTCTTCGGCAGCATAAGATCAGTCTGGAAATTAGCTTGAACGGGGTAGAGAGTGAACAGGTTGAAGTTGATCCTGATCAGATGAAGCAAGTGGTGCTTAATATTTTACTTAATGCGATCGAGGCCCAAAAGAAAGAAGGAACTATTTTTTTAGAAGGGATACGTTTAAAAGGCTTTGTTGGTATAGCGGTCAATGATCAGGGTTCTGGGATTCAGCCAGATATATTATCCCAAATTTATGACCCGTTTTTTACGACTAAGGATAAAGGGACAGGTCTAGGCTTATCTATTGTCCACCGAATTCTAGATCAACATGGGGGTAAAATAAGTGTGATTAATTTACCACAGTCTGGCACTAGGGTAGAAATCCTTTTGCCTATACCCAACGTCTAAAAATTATAGAAAAAGTTTGTGGTTACATCCACATAATTTCACAAAAAGTTCATAATAAAAGTGTATCGTTTATATCATAGGATCTAAATAGATACCCAAACGAGGAGGATTTGTGTGAGAGGGAGGCGACTTCTGACCATCGTAGGTGCAGTGTGTGTTATTGCAGCAGTTATGGTGTACGTTTGGTTTACAGGTCAGTATGCGTCCGGAATCAACACTGACGCACACCCGACGCTGTGGCTGGCTTTCATCGCTGGGCTGCTCTCTTTTCTTTCCCCATGTTGTCTGCCACTGTATCCATCGTATATTTCATATATTTCCGGAATGACCTTTTCTGGTCACGAAAAACATATCTTGGCTCACCGATTAAAGGCGTTGACCCACACGCTTTTCTTTGTCATCGGGTTTTCGATTGTCTTTTTAGCGCTGGGATTGTCTGCGACCTTACTCGGGCAGATCTTTATCACCCATCGAACTCTGATTCGAATTATCGGAGGTGGAATCGTCATTCTCATGGGGCTATTCTTGAGCGGATTACTGACACCCAAATGGCTGATGATGGAGAAAAAGTGGGAATATAACAAAACGAGAGTGGGCTATGGGGGTTCAGTTTTGGTGGGCATTAGTTTCGCTGCCGGTTGGACGCCCTGTATCGGGCCCATACTGGCGTCGGTTTTGGTCATGAGTGCCAACCAACCCTCCACAGGGTTGGCTTTGATTCTAGCCTACATTGCAGGCTTTTCTATTCCTTTCTTTGTTTTGTCGTTCACGCTGAGCTCAGTGCGGAAATTAGTTCCCTACGGAGCATTGCTTTCCAAGCTCGGCGGTTATTTGATGATTGGGTTAGGACTATTGTTGATAACTAATCTAATGTCCAAAATTACCATTGGGTTGATTCGTTTGTACGGAGGGTTTACAGGCTTTTAAGCCTTAACATACTGCAAATTTTAACATTGGAAAAGAGGAGAATATATGCCTAAACGAATAATATTGATCGTCCTTGGAATTGTTTTCATAGTGCTTTTTGCCGCAGTAGAGCTAAAGAGTAATCTTCCACCGTCAGTAAACCAAGCAACAGGACCACAGATAGGATTAACGGCTCCGAATTTTACGCTAAAAGATCTAAATGGCAATATTGTCAAATTGAGCGACTTTCGGGGCAAACCCGTTTACCTTAATTTTTGGGCTAGTTGGTGTCCGCCGTGTAAAGCGGAAATTCCAGAGATTCAACAATTTTACCAACAAAATAAGGATAAAGTTGCAGTCTTGGCAGTAAATCTAACTTTTAATGACAAGCTCTCAGACGTAGTTAAGCTATTGAAAGACAGCAATGCCAATTTCCCAGTACTATTAGACACGAATGCTAATTCTTCTGTAGCAGATGCTTATCAGGTGTACGGAATACCGGCAAGTTTTTTTATCGACAAAAACGGACTAATTAGGGAAACCCATGTGGGTGGAATGACGTTAGTTATGCTTCAGGAAGCAATAAAAAAGGCACTGTAATTTTAATTAGTTTGACTCTTTCTAAAAAAGGAGTATTAGATGACGACTCTATTTAGTCAATGGTACGCTTTCCTAGGACAAGCAAATAACTTTTTAAGTCCTTATTTGTCAGGTCTGTCACGGCAGATCCACATTCCAATGTTATCAGCATTGCTTTTAGGGTTACTCGGCTCTACTGCTCCATGTCAATTATCAACAAACTTTAGTGCTTTGGGTTTGTTTACCCAAAAAATCAGCGACAAGAAGGAATGTTTATCGGCAGCCTTTTCATTTACCTTAGGAAAATTAATAGTGTACACGCTAATAGGTTCACTAACGATTTTGTTGGGAATTAAGCTTAACCAACAAGCAATTCCGTTCGTACAAGTAGTCAGAAAGGGTCTTAGTCTTTTAATGATAATCGTCGGTCTATATTTGCTTGGACTGTTTAAGACAAAAGTATCACTGTTTACTTCACTAGAAAGAACCTTAACACGACATATACCGAACATCAAAAATATACGGGAGTTCTGCTTAGGTGTAGTCTATGCTTTGGCTTTTTGCCCAACTCTCTTTTGGCTATTTTTTGGTATTGTTATTCCGTTGGGGGTTTCAACTCATGGAGGAATTATTTTACCTGGAATATTCGCCATTGGAACAGTCATACCGTTATTAGTTATCACCGTATTACTTGTATACGGAATAGGAACAATAAAATTGTTTACAAGGAATGTAGCAAGAATAAATGTAATTCTTCAGAAGGTAGTGGGTGTAATTTTTATACTAGCAGGTATTAACGATCTAATTGCTTATTGGCTAATTTGATTTAAGAGTGGCTTTTTGACGGACAAACATAAAGATACGGGTGTAGGAAGATTAATCTTCCTACACCCGTATCTTTATTCCAGACGTATATTCGCATAAATTTCGTGATAACCAGCTAATTCGTTATGCTACCTTTTAAACGAAACGTATCCACCTAAGGTTTACAAAAACCTTGGAGGACTAGTTTTTTCGTTACTTTTTTTGTGTTGTTGTTTGTGACATCAACCAAAGGTCACTCATATTACTTTCCAACGGACGTACTGCATAAGGCACTTAATGATATTTGTTCTCAACTTAGTTGACCAATAAGACTGATATGGAAAAGGCTGTCGCTTTGGTTAACATCAAACTATGTCATGGACGTATAGCCGCATAAAGGATTCAATCCCTACATAGGAGAATTTTGTTAGCTATCATTATTTGCAGTAGTTATCAAAATTAAATTCAATAATAAATGAATGTATCTATCTGCTAAGTACATAAAAGATATTGACAATCATTATCAATTAGTGTTATTGTTGTTTTAACAAGCTAATACCTTGTTAAATATAGAGTGGGGAGAGAAAAGTTTTTGGTAAATTGGGTATGTTCGGTGAATTGATGATCAATTAAATTAATTAATGGAGGGGAAAAAGATGTTTGAATCCTTGGTCATTACCTTAAGAGAGGGAATTGAAGCGGCCTTGGTTATTGGAATTATTCTTACATATCTTAAGAGGACAGGTAAGGACAATCTCAATAAATCAGTTTATGCTGGGGTAGGGTTAGCTATTTTAGGGAGTATTGGAGCGGCTCTTATATTCCAAACGCTGGGAATAGATGCCGAAAATGAGTACTTCCAAGGAATAGTGAAGACTGTAGCAGGTCTAATGGTTTTAACCATGGTTATTTGGATGTGGAAAACCGGCAAGAATCTCAAGAATGAGTTAGAAGCTAAATTGGAGAATCTGTCACATAAAGCTTCATCAGGAGCAACAGAGTTCGGTCTGTTAGCTTTTACCTTTGTTATGGTTTTCCGTGAAGGGGTTGAAACAGTTCTGTTTTTGTCGGCATCTAGCCTTTCAACAGGTGTAGGCAGCTTTATTGGAGGAATTATAGGTTTATTGTTAGCGGCTCTATTTGCGTATTTCTTTGTCAAAGGAACTGCGAAGATTAATTTGCAAAGATTCTTCTCGATTACAAGTGTAATTCTTTTGGTACTTGTTGTAAGGCTATTATTGGGTGGAATTCACGAATTTGCCGAACGAGAGCTTATACCCATAAGTCCATGGTTGATGAAAGTTATTGGCTATATCGTGCGTGATAAAGCTTCGGAGATTATTACAATGTTTTTAATCTCGTTACCTATTGTTATGGTTTTACTGGATGTTAAAGGAACAACCGAAGTGTCTAACTCGTCTGATTCGATAGAACGCCGTAAACTATTAGCGAAAAGAAAACGGGAACAGTACTGGAAGTGGTCTGTTGTTGCGGGTGCCTTGCTTGTTAACCTAGCCATTGGCTTAAATATTTATGCTGAAAGTATGAAACCCATTCATGACCCTGCGCCAGTGGAGCTAACGGTTACAAACAACGAAGTAGTAGTTCCGATTAACACCTTTGACGATAAGCTAATGCACAAGTTTATAGTCAAAGCAGGTACAAATAAAGTTCGCTTTATAGGAGTTAAGACCGAAGATGGTAAGTTAGGCGTAGGAATGGACGCTTGCGCAATCTGCGGTTCAGCAGGCTATGCCCAAGATAAAGAAGGCATCAAGAACCTGATTTGTAAAAACTGCAATGCGCCTATTGCCATTAACACGATTGGAACCCCAGGGGGGTGTAACCCGATTGACTTAAAATCTAAAATAGATGGGTCAAATCTTATTGTTAAGGTTTCAGATTTAGCCAATAATAGTAATTCTTTCGTTAAAAAATAACTTAGGAGGTATTCTAATGATATTGCGGTTGATTTTTAAAGGCTGGCGTTTTCGAGCTAAAAGAGTTGTCTTGGCCTTAACCGCATTTTTCTTAGGCGCTTCCTTAATTGCTTCGCTTCTGGGTTTATATTTAAATGTTAATGATAAAGTTGGTCGGGAACTAAGGAGTTATGGAGCGAATATTAGGGTTTTGCCTAAAACAGGTGGCGGGTTTATCGATGAAGCTCAACTAGTTAAAATAAAACAAATCTTTTGGAAACACAACATTCTAGGGTTTGCTCCAGATTTAAAAATAGTTGGCTCCTTCCAAGGCCAACCGGTAGTCATCGTTGGGACCTGGAAAAATCATGAGGTTAAAGTTTCTGATGAAAATTCCTTTGTAAGCGGGATAGATACTGTTGCGCCCTGGTGGAAGATTGAAGGAAATGATCCACAAGGGCGAGGGGTGGTTGTTGGTCATGATTTGGCCAAACTTTATGGACTAAAGATTGGGGACAAAGTTTCTGTTGAATATAATGGTAACAAAGATTCTTGGGCCGTTGCCGGAATATTATCTAGTGGAGGAGCAGAGGACTCCCAAATCATTGCTTCTCTGGAAACAGTACAACAGTTTGCTCAACTTCAAGGGAAGGTTTCCGAGGTTAAGATAAGTGCTCTTGTCAAACCCGTAGATAAACTGGATCAAAAAGACCCTAAATCTATGTCTGCCAAGGAATATGAAACTTGGTATTGCTCTCCTTACCTTGCCAGTATTGTCTATCAGGTTAATGAGGTTATTACTAGTGGAGAGGCTAAACCGATAGAACAGGTCGTAAAAGCTGAAGATGCTTTCTTGAAAAAAGTAAGTTTACTGGTTTTATTGGTCTTGATTGTGACTTTTATAGCATCCGGGATAAGTGTCATGACAACGGCTACCGCTAATGTCTTAGAGCGGCGTACCGAAATCGGGATTATGAAGGGTCTTGGAGCGGACGACAAGCAGGTAACTTTAGTATTTCTGTTGGAATTCATAATACTGGGTCTAGCCGGTGGAACACTAGGTTATGTAGCCAGTTTATGGCTAACAAAGGCCTTAAGCCTTGCGATATTTAGGTCGCCAATGTCGCCTGAACTCTTAATTCTGCCAGTGACTCTAGGAATTTCAGTACTTGTAGCTATTGCGGGATGTTTAATTCCCATTGTTCAAGCTACTAAAGTCGAGCCTGCTAGGGTACTACATGGTGAATAAGGAGGAAACATTATGTTTTGGCGCATTTTACGTAAATCTTTATTAACTCGGAAAAGCCATTTTGCTGTTGCAGTGATAGCGGTTACCATGGGAGCTTTACTAGTGGCTGCAACCTCTACAATCTCGTTAAATATAAAAGATAAAATTAGCAGGGAACTTCGAGCCTATGGTCCCAATCTAAGTCTATTGCCAATGACTCAGGCCTTAGGAATTGAAAATGGAGCTATATTAGTAGAAAATAGTTATCTTTGGCAAAAAGATTTGATCAGTATTCTAAACGATCCGGAACTATTAAATGTCAGTCCTGTGCTTGAGGGTACTATTAAAGTCAATGACCAGGTTACAGGCTTACTCGGTATGGATTGGGATGTAGCGAAAAAGATTCATCCTTGGTGGGAACTCAAAGGTGGAGTTCCAGAAAAGGATAGTGTAGTTATAGGACAGGAATTTGCCAAGTGGTTCAATCTTTCCATCAACCAAAGGCTAACACTTCACAGTGGACAAAAAACGTTTGAGCTAAATGTTGCAGGAGTCGTTCAAACAGGCGGAGATGAAGATAACCAAATCTTAGCGGATCTTGCTACAACCCAAACCATTTTAGGAACTGTTGGGCAGGTTTCACGGCTTGATTTAAGTGTCTTAAGCACAAAAACGTCAGTTGAGACTAAAGGAGCAGAATTAGAAAAAAAGGCACCTGGTTCACGGACCAAGGTTATTCAACAGGTAGCTCATGCCGAAGAAAGACTTTTGGAAAAAATTCAGGCTTTAATGTATTTCGTAACTTTTGGAGTATTAATCGTTTCCTTACTAAGTATAGCGGGAACAATGACTACGGCTGTTATTCAACGGCGTAAGGAAATAGGCATCATGAAAGCGATTGGTGCTTCCAATAAGGAGATAGCCAAGCTTTTTTTTACTGAAGCAACGGTTTTTGGCGTGCTTGGTGGGGTCTTGGGATTGATTCTGGGTTTTAGCTTAGCTCAGGTGATTGGTCTTACAGTATTTTCAACGTCAATGGTTTTTCCACCAATTATTATTCCCATAACGGTTGGGTGCGCATGTTTAGTCACTTGGGTGGCAAGTTCAAAACCAGTAATACAGGCTGTTTCTGTTGAACCAGCAATAACTTTACGTGGTGAATAGGAGGGAGATCAATGAGTAGCGTAAAAGAAGCTATAGTAGAGGCAAAAGGGATAGGTAAAGCCTATGGTGAAGTGCAAATTCTCAAAGGAATTACCCTTGACTTGTATAAAGGCGAATGGACTAATATTATGGGGCAGTCAGGGTCGGGAAAAACAACTCTGCTTAATATCATGAGCTGTTTGGACAAGGCAACTGAAGGGAGCATAAAAATAAATGGTATCGATATAACTGGTATGAGTAAACAACAGTTAGCACATTTTCGGCGTGAAACTGTTGGACTAATTTTTCAACAATATCATCTTGTGCCGTATCTGACTGCCTTAGAAAATGTGATGCTAGCGCAACATTTTCATAGTATAGTAGATGAAGAAGAAGCTGTCGAAGCACTAAAAAAGGTAGGGCTAGGTCACAGATTACAGCATATCCCTAGTCGAATGTCAGGTGGGGAACAACAGCGGGTGGCAATTGCAAGAGCCTTGATTAATAAACCAGGAATTTTATTAGCTGATGAGCCTACAGGTAATTTAGACCATGCTAACAGTGAACTTATACTGGATGTATTTCGCAACTTGCGTCAACAAGGACATACGATCATTATGGTAACCCACTCATCGAGAATTGGAACCTTAGGTGATAGACTTATACTTCTGGAGGATGGAAATATTAAAGGTCAGAATTCCTTGAGGAGTGTAGCCGAAGGAGGGTAAATGGCATAGATATTCTAACACTACATGTTACCACCTCCGAACCTTCATAACCAATTTAATATATCGGATTCGTTTTGTTTATTATTTTTTTAAAGTTATGCTGTAGTGTTATAAGTTTCTTAGGTACTAGTGAGATCGACAAATGAGCCTGCCGGGGTCCCAACGCTCCTTTTTACGTGAGATAAAAAAGCTAAGGCAACAGGGGACAACCATACACCCTTAGGGTAAATACTCATAAATCGTCTCTTAACTTTTAAATCTGGTATATCCGGGGCAAAGAGAAGCCTGTTTTCAATTCTAAAGTAACTATGTGCCTGGATAGAAAAGTAACTCCCATACCTGCAATAACTGCTCTTTTGACTGCTTCGGTGTTTCCTAGGGTGATTACTCTTGCAGGTTGAATACCCATTCGACTCAGTAAAGAATCCACTTTTTGTTTAGTAGCGGAACTGGACTCCCTAATAAGCAAGACCTCTTTAGCTAGGTCAGGCTGTAAAAAGGAATCGGTTTTCGCCAACGAATGTCTAGGTCCAACAAGAAACAAGATTTCGTCTTCGAGTAATGGTTCAATGCAAAGCCCTGGGAAACTAGAAAAACCGGCAACGAAGGCAAAATCAAACAAGCCATCCACAAGTTGCTCGATTATTGTGTCGTTATTGCCAACTTGTAGACAAACGTCAAACTAGGGTATAAGTTAAGAAACTTTGCTAACAAAGTTGGCAGCAGATAATTACCTATCATGGTGCTCGCACCGATTTTGAGTTGATCCGACTCTAGGTTTTGCATTTCTTTAAGTGTCCTGAGCCCCATCGAGCAGTTTCAATACATCCTCGGCGTATTCATACAGCCGCCGACCAGCGTCAGTGAGGTTAACGCCTCGATTATGCCGATTAAAAAGGCTCATTCCAACCGTTTTTTCGAGGGTAATAATTTGGCGTGATAGAGCAGGTTGGGTGATACAAAGGTTTTCTGCCGCTCTGCTAAAACTGCCCGAACTGGCCACTTCGTGGAACGATCTAAGTTGAAATAATTCCATTGATTTTACCTCAAAGAGTTTCATTATTTGTTGTCATTATGATATCATGTATGTCTATTTGTTATATCAATTATGATTAATATGCATTTCAGTTATACAACTTAAGATGATAACATGTAACTCAATAAAGATATATTAATGAAGGAGAGTAGCTATGAAGTTTACACCTTTTAAATTTCAGGTGCCCCTAGCTGCCGGGGGTGTCGCTCTAATGGCCTTTAATTATCTACAGTTTGCAGTACCCCATGGAAAAGGGTTAATAAAGTCGTCAGATATCCCTTGGGTCAGACTGACAACGGGTCAAATTAGTTCATATCTCCCTTTAATCGTACTTATGTTAGCGTTTACCATCATAAACTTAATTTTTACTGTCGTTTCTCTAAAAGACCTTATCCAATGGCTTGCCAATAAGCAAGAGTACCAGGATTTTTTAAATAGTCCACCAACAAAAAATATCGGCATTTTTGTACCTATTGCTTCCCTGTCTATGACCGCGAATGTGATTTTGGCTCCTTTAGCCTTTTTTATTCCAAAATTATCATCTAATCTACAAGCCTTAATGTTGCCAGGATTAATATTTTTCGGGTTTCTTTGGTTGGCACTTTTCAGGTTTGAATTTAAGGTTTTTAAAACATGGTTATGCCAACCTCTTGATGTAACACAATTAAATTTTATCTGGCTGCTTGACGTTTTCGCCTTTGGTTTGGTGAATTTAACGGGAACAGGAATAGCCGCCATTTCCACCAACAGAGAAATCGCCTCGCTAGCAGCATTGGCATCGTTCTTTACTTTAAGTGTTGGGGTTTTCTTACTTGTCACTAAACTGACTTATTTGATTTACCTGCAGCTAAAATCAAATGAATTACCGCCAAGTTGGGTACAACCAGCTTATTTTTTAGTAATTCCTATTACTTGTTTGTTTGGATTTAGTTTTTACAGGATCACGTTATATTTACAAACGTATTTTTCATTTGATACAAAGATTGTATCGTTCTTTTTTCTTACTTTTTCTTATGTCATTACGATCGGCTGGGGTCTGTTTAGCCTATATTTACTTAAGGATTATTTGAAAAAGGATTTCGCGAAAAGTGAATTTTCCCCACCCCAGTGGGCTATGGTGTGAGCTTTGGTTGGCTCCCAAGTTTTGGGAGTTTACGTTTACGGGAATTATTATCCAAGTGTATTACTATCAGTTGTAAACTACGCAAGTATAGTATTTGCCTCAATCATTTATGTCTGGATTTTCATTAAATTTTATCAAGCGTCAAAGAAAAATAATTTAACCTGACTGAACAAAACAGAAAAGTTGTCTGTTTCGTAGTAGCGGATGACGTAAAAGAAAAAGAGGTCGGTGGCAGTGGATAAAATTCCTATAGCACGTTTAACAAGTTATTCGCCCGGTACTGGCTGAGCGTGTAAAATAGGTCCGGCGGATCTAAGCGAAATTCTTAAAGATTTACCCAAATTAAAGATGGTCGTTTCGAAAACAGCGGCCAAGATGATGCCGTAGTATTTCGCGTTAGCCCAAACTTGTCTATAGTTAAAATCGAACACCCAGCCATTATAGCCACTTGTAAGTATTTGGAGAAACATGGATTTGACGTGACATATCTTACAGTTGATCGTCATGGAATGGTTAACCCAGGAGATGTATCTCGTGCTATTACTGACCAGACCATTCTAATCTCGGTCATGCATGCCAACAACAAAGTAGGTACTATTCAACCGCTGTCGAAAATCGGGGAAATTGCCAGGAGCCACGGAATCTACTTTCATACCGATGCAGCCCAGTCCGTCGGTAAGATTCCAACTATGGTGTAGGATTTACAGGTTGATTTACTTACATTGGCCGGGCATAAATTTTATGGCCCAAAAGGAATGGGGGCTCTTTACGTCAGGCAGGGAATAGTAATAGAATCCTTGATATCGAAAATTTATCAGAGATAAGTCGCATAAAGTAAACTATTTTGCGACTTATTTCAAGAAGGGAGAAATGGTGTGATTGTCGATAATGAAAAGCAGAGAAGGGTTTTAGGGCTTGAATGGAACATTTTTTTTGCAGGTATAACCAGTTTTTTAACTGATACAACAACAAAAATGATTTATTCCATTATGCCATTATTTTTATTGTCTATCGGAGCATCAAAGACTGAGGTTTCCCTTATCGAAGGAATAGCTGAAAGTACAGCAGCGGTTCTGAAGGCTTTTTCAGGCTGGTGGAGTGATAAGATTGGCAAAAACAAACCTTTCATGGTTGTTGGTTACGCAATTACAGCTTTTTTATCTCCACTATTTTCAATCGTAACTTCGCCTTTACAGGTTTTATTAATCCGAATTACCGAAAGGGTTGGGAAGGGAATAAGAACTGCACCAAGGGACAGCCTTATAGCCGGATCATCAAGTGAGGGCGAAATAGGGAAAAGTTTTGGCTTTCATAAAGCAATGGATAACAGTGGGGCAATATTGGGACCACTATTAGCCTTTGCCGTTTTAGCAGTTTCCCCGGGTGATTATCGCAAGGTATTCCAGCTTTCAGCAGTACCTGGTTTACTGGGGGTGCTTGTAATAATTTTCTTTGTCAGAGAGGCCAAGAAGATTAAAGCTGAACTTCTTAGGAAAATTGCATTTAAGGACTTTCCAATCAGATATTATATCTTCCTGATTATTGTTTTTATATTTACCCTTGGCAACTCAACAGATGCCCTACTATTGGTAAAAGCGAATGACATAGGTATACAAGCCTTGTTCATACCGCTTGTATACCTGATATTTAACACAGTCGCTGTAATATTTTCTGTCCCAGCCGGTATTATTTCAGATAGAATTGGTCGAGAAAGACTAATAATCTTCGGATATTTACTTTATTCCATTATATACTACGGTTTTGGAAGAACAAACGACAAAGCAGTAGTGATTTTGCTTTTTGCATTATATGGACTTTATAGTGCAGTAACGGATGGTGTGCAGAAAGCGTTGGTTTCGGATCTTATAGATAAGAACAAAAGAGGCACAGGACTAGGATTATATAACTCAATCATCGGTATAACGTTGCTTCCAGCAAGTGTTATAGCTGGTATACTATACGACAAAGTTGACAATAGAGTCCCTTTTTACTTCGGTTCGGTAACGGCGCTAATCGCTACAGTACTAATGTTTATATTTTACAAGAAAAGGGCCAGAACGCTTTAAACGTTCTCTAGGAACTAGTGAAGAAAATTTGAGTAATTAAGGAGTCTTATCGCAAATTTTAAAAGATTGGTTGAGAATTTAATCCCCAGCCACTCTTATGTCTTTAGGAAGTTTGACGATAAATTCAGTCTCTTGCCCGACTTTGCTCTGTACGGTGATGGTACCTTGATGGAGATCCGTGATCTGATGTACAAGCGCTAGACCAATTCCGGTTCCCCCTGTTTCACGAGTGCGGGATTTGTCGGTACGGTAAAAACGCTCAAAAATATAAGGGAGATCTTCTTCAGGAATACCGAGTCCGGTGTTTTTAATACTGATTTCGGAAATATTCGATAGTTGTGTAAGGGTGACGGTGATCTGATCGCCTGCTTCCGTGTACTGATAGGCATTTTGAATAAGATTGTAAAAGAGCCTGGTCAGAAGGCGCTCGTCCCCGAACGCACTCACGGGTTCTTCTGGAGCTTTCCAATTGAGGGTTAATTTTTTTCTCTGGATGAGCGGATTGAGGCTATGAAGGACTTTTTCAAGAAGCTGCCTCAAGTCCAAAGGTTCTAGGTTAAGCTTTAAAGCGCCTATTTCCGCCACGCTTAGGTCTTTAAGATCGCTAGACAAGTCAACCAGACGATCAATTTCTTCATGAATAGAGGAAAGATTTTCTTGATCGGCTGGAAGAACGTCGTCTTGGAAGGCTTCGATATAGCTCTGGATTGAGGTTAAGGGAGTACGCAGTTCGTGGGCGATGTCAGCAGTAAATTGTTTGCGGAGGGTTTCTTGACGATCCAAATTGTCTGCCATCGTGTTAAAAGCGTTTGCCAATTGCCCTACTTCGTCTTTGGACTGAATCGGAACGTGGACGTCAAGGTGTCCCTGTCCAATACGATCGGCGGCTTGCGTTAGACGTTGGAGTGGAGCGATCAGTCGACGGCTTGTAAAGTAACTGAGGATAATCCCGAATAGAAGTGCCAACCCTCCAGCAAAGAGGAGAGAACGAAAGACAGAGGCTTGAAAGAGAACATCTTGGGGATTGAGAATCGGTGTTGTCGCTGGGTAGCGTACTAGGGCTGTGGCTAAAGCTCCGTGGGGTCCTGTCACGGTTATGGTTTTTGTTTTCCAATTCGTGATGGAAGAGGAGGGCATCATACCCATACCCATCCTGCCTTGTCCGTGCATCATAGCTTCCATGGAGTTGCTTAAAGTGGCGATCAACTTACCAGTTGGATCTGTCAGAGTGACGACAGTACCGACTGAGAGGGAATGGCTAATTTCATCCAGAGCTGTAGGATCCCAAGAACCCTTGTTCAGATAAAGGGCACTTAGACGGGAAGGTAACTGTTCCAAAGTTGTTTCATTCGTCTTGGTTAGATAATCACTAAATTGTTGTTGAAAGACTAGATTTACGGCAAGCATGCTGAAGGTTAGGGTGATCAGAGTGATAATTAGAGTCGAAAGAAATAGCCTTTTGCGCATCTTAACCTCCTGCACTCGGGTTAAACTTGTAGCCGATACCGTAAATGGTCAGAATGAGTTGAGGATCGCTGGGGGTAGTTTCTATCTTTTGACGGATCTTTTTAATATGGGCATCTATCACGCGATCATCTCCGCCAAAGTCGTGCCCTTGAACAATTTCCACCAACTGCCCTCGGGAAAGCACCCGTCCAGGGTTCTTCGCCAAGGCCCCAAGGATTTTAAACTCTGTTGGGGTTAGAAAAATCGCCTGATCGTGAAGTCGAATTTCATGCTGTATGGTATCAATGGTGAGGCCATTGTCATAGGAGACCACGTCCGCAAGCGGTGCAGTTTCGTTATTGGTTCGGCGTAGTACGGCTCGGACACGGGCGACCACTTCACGAGGGCTAAAGGGTTTCGTGATGTAATCATCGGCACCGAGACTTAATCCTTGGAGGCGGTCAGCTTCTTCGGCTCGAGCGGTGAGCATGATAATGGGGACGGAGGATAACTTTCGGATCTCGCGACAAATCTCTGTCCCGAACATGCTGGGGAGCATTAAATCAAGGATGATTAAGTCAAAGTGGTTTTCTTTAAACATAGTTAGCGCGACAAGTCCGTTAAAGGCAGTGCTGACCTGAAAACCTTCTTGTTGAAGGTAGGCTCTTAGCACGGTCACAATCTTTTTTTCATCATCAACTAACAAAATCTTCATAGATCGACAAAACTCCTCCCAAGGACCTATCTAAGATCATTATACAGGGGAACGGTTGTCCCTGACAATTCTGCAGGGGATAGCTGTTCAAAACGGTGATAAATGTTTGGTTTTCCATTGTAACAGTACCTTGGTGGAGAGTGGTATACTGAATGCACTATTTAACTTATGATCTAAGTAGAAGGTTGTTCATAAGAAATTCATAACTCATTCACAGCTTCCTCTCATTGAGCATGTATACTATGAATTGTAAACAGGAAAAAGCGCAAAAAAAAGCTTGCGATTGAAGGAGGAAGCAAAAAATGAAAGAGCTAAATAAAAAAATCGGAGCCATCGTTGGAACAGTAGTCTTAGGGATCAGCATTATGGCTTTACCAGCTCTTGCGAATACCCAATCAGGTCAGAACTATGGTTGGGCAGCCCAGATGCAGTCCTTTATGAGTCGAACCTTTTCTCCAGCCCAACACCAACAATTCATGAATTCCTCGGCTATGAAAAATCTCCACAACTCCACTGACATGCAACAAGCGATGCTATCTGGCGACGTTGGCAAAATGCAAAGTTTGCTGAATTCCGACCCGGCAGTGAAAGACCAAATGGGCCAAGAAAATATTGATAAGATGAATCAAATTATGAGTAACATTAAGCAGCAAAACATCAAACCAGGAACAATGGGACAGGCTGGGCTCAACGGTATGGGGA
The DNA here is from genome assembly GCA_049302575.1 of Desulfitobacteriaceae bacterium. Classification (GTDB taxonomy): domain Bacteria; phylum Bacillota; class Desulfitobacteriia; order Desulfitobacteriales; family Desulfitobacteriaceae; genus JBAQMG01. The sequence goes on from JBAQMG010000004.1 coordinate 47,204, forward strand.
ACGATCAGATCAATATGATGATGGGCACAAACCTTGGGCTGATGAGCACGGGCGGTATGGGTTATCGGCAATAAGTAACTTGAAAAGTGGACAAACCGAAAAATGCACAAGAGATATATTCTTCAGAAACTGGCTGGATATTTTTTGAACATATTTATTATACTATAAACTAACAATGATCAAAAAGGAGGAATTTCTATGATGGGCGGTTGGGGTAACATGATGGGCGGTTGGGGCTATGGGTCTAGCGTTGGAAACGGAGGTTTTTGGTGGATGGGGCTTGTGGGCATGGCATTTCAACTGATTTTTTGGGTTGCGATTATTGCCATAGGCATCTATCTTTTTAAACGGTTGGGTGACTCACGAACGACGGTTGGAGCCTTTGGACGTCCTGACGCCTTTGATATTCTGAAAGAGCGCTATGCCAGGGGCGAGATCGATGCCGATGATTACCAACGTCGGAAACAAGATTTGCAGAAATAGATTTTCAGAGTTGCTACGTGGCAGCTTGACATATGGACGATCTTCCATTAGTAATTCAAATTAAAAAATACATCCACTATTTCAGGATCAAATTGAATATTTTTGCACCTTGCTAGTTTAACTAGGGCTTCCTCTTTTGGAAGCCCTTTTCGATGAGGACGGTCAGAGGTCATGGCATCGCAGGTACAGCAATCGCAATTATTCAAGATTCAAACGGTTTTAGCTTTCCGCTAATAACATCGGGGTAAGCATTCCCTGAGTATCCCTCATGATGATGGCGTATCATGGGGATAATAGCTTGGAGAAAGTCGAAATCATTTAATTTACCAGATTTGTAAGGATATTATCGGGAATTCTTAATTCTTAGAGTAAATATATTCATTAAAGTTTTAATTGTGTAACTTTTTATTGATATGGAGTAATTGATATGTTAAAATACATATTGACATTATGTGACAGAATATTGCATGAAATTGAAGCAATTATCCCAAAGAATCGATTTTAAGGATATGAAAGGAATTCTAGATCTGGAGAAGTTAATTCGAATTTTCAAGGTTCAAGCACTTACTCATGTTTAGGAGTGCGTTCTTCGGTGGTACGGGAACTGGTTAAAGAAAACCAGAAACACAGTAGATACAAAATACACAGAAAGGGGTGATTTAAGAGGCTAGTAGTTTAAACCTGCCTACTTGGTTCTACGCAAGATTCGGCTTTCAACTTTTATTGTCGGAACATAAGTCGACGTAGGAGTACAATGTATTGTAGAATTTCAGTTAAAAATACATTTCGCAAACCAACACAATTTCCACGCTGATAAAAAACTCACGTGACTAATTAACAATGCAGATTATGGGGGCAAAACATTGAAAAATTTTAGTAGATCTATTTATATTGGAATTTACGGCGCTCTATTGGTGCCAATGATCATATGGTTTTTATGCCAGCCATTTTTCGGGTATCTCAGTATTGATGAATGGTTGCAAATTCTTATTCAACCCAAATTATGGGAAGTATACGTTCTTGTGCTTGGCTTGATGGTATACATGTACCTGAACAAAAAACTGAAAAATATTGATACCTACTTAAAAAATCCAAGGATTGACGCGCTGCCGGAAGTTCAAAAAGATATCACGCGCATATCAAAATTTTTCATCCCTTTCCTTTTTCTTTTCCTTGCCTTCGGGCCAAGTACCCTTATTTTGTTCGAACCAGCTTATACAAAAATGGAGTATCTTTTATGTGAACTGCTTATAATCGCCTTTGTTTTTGTGTTTGCAGTTCCTTGGCTCACCTATGCACTTATGCAAATTGACAAGCTGACAGCGAATATTCCCCTAGCAGAAGGAAAAGCATTCTATTCCATGAAGGTAAAACTGGTAGTTAACGTGGTTACTACCGCATTTGGTACTGCACTTGTTATCGTTGTTTTAAATATCAGTCTAGTGCTGCCTGTTTTTAATTTAGATGATTTTAAATACTTACAAAGCACTATTATACAAAAAAATGTTGTGATAGCATTATTGTGTCTGAGTGCCATTTTTATTAATCTAATTATGCTGATCAAGCAGCTTGTCGTGCCTATACACGAGGTGAACGCAGCATTAAAGGACATATCCCAAGGGGAAGGCGATCTAACAAAAAGACTTGCTACATTTTCAAGGGATGATATTGGGGAACTCGTAGCTAGGTTCAATGTGTTTGTTGATAAGATACATAACATGGTGAAGCTGGTAAAAGGCAATACCGACCTGGTTGTCAGTTCTACACATCAACTGACGGGTATTAATAAAAATAATTATGAATCTTCCCAAGAAGTCGTGAAAGCCATTGACGAAGTGGCTAGAGGGGCTTCCATGCAAGCTGCTGACCTGTCAAACATCAATTTGACGTTCACTGCTTTAGGACAAGAATTGGAGAACACATCGAAACAGATGGGTGTGATTGCATCCAAGGCTCAAGTTACGGCTGTAAGTGCCAGTAAAGACAGTGAGAGGTTAACAGAACTCATTGGTTCTATCAATAAAATTGGCAATTCCTTTAACGAAATCGGTGAAAAAATTAAGAAGTTGAGCGAAAACATTCACAATATCAATACAATCACGGATGTTATTAAAAATATTGCAGACCAGACGAATTTGTTAGCTTTAAATGCTGCCATTGAGGCTGCCAGAGCTGGAGAAGCAGGTAAAGGATTTTCAGTGGTAGCGGATGAAATCAGGAAGCTAGCCGAGCAGTCCAAGGTTTCATCGGAAAACATCAAGTTGCTGTTAAAAAGCATCGATGTAGATACGGAACAGGTGGTTGAAACAACATCATATGTAAGTATGGACCTAAACAACCAGATTCAAGTCATCCAGGGCGCCATGGAATCCTTCAAACAACTCATTGATGCTGTGTATGAAATTCAACCAGGAATGGAGACCGCCTTGGGAATGATTCTACAAGTAAATGAAAGAAAAGGCAATATACTCGGAAAGGTCGAAGAAATCTCTTCTGTTTCTGAAGAAACCTCTGCCACATCTCAAGAAATCTCAGCTACAACGCAATACATGAATGATGAACTGGAAAAAGCATATACATATTTTCAAACGTTAAATACTCTCACGGCTGAACTGGAAGCGCAATTCAACCAGTTTAAAGTCTGATTACATGCTCGGGCGAGGGTTTTACGCAGGTCGCCCCCTTGCCAAAGTAGTCTGACCTCACAACGGTTCGACAAAATTTGCAAGAAAGTCTTTCGCTTCGGCGAGTGGCTTTTCTATTATCAGAAAGTATAAATATTTTTGAGGGTTCCCCACTTTACTTGCGATTTGGTAAAATGGGATTATGGAAAAAACGTTTTGAGACAGATATTTTTGGAATAAATCCCAAGAACCTAGATCCTTTAGAAATATGAAAGTGCCTCTAAAGGATCTAGGTTAACTGCTCGTCTAGCAGGAAAAGCAATAGAGATAATTCCTATCAAGACAGAGGCACTTATAACGGCCAACGCAATCAAGGGATGAAACTGGAAAATAACTGTTTTCTGGAAAGCTATTGGACCAAGTAGGGTAGAGGTGAGCTCACCTAAAAGATAACCGAGAATACCGCCACTAAGACTAACCAAGATAATTTCTCGAATTAGAATGGAAAGAATATGGCCCCGGCGAAAACCGATGGCACTAAAGATACCAAACTCTGCGATTCGATCATTGATATTGCCGCTTGTCGTTACGAAGACGATCAAGATCCCGATTAGTCCTAGCAAAACGGAAGTAGTTGAGGAAAAATTTGAAAAGCGATCGACACTTTCCTTAGTTCCTTGAACCAGTTGGGATACTTCAGCTACTTTGGCCTCTGGTAATACTTCAGCTAAGCGAGCCGATGTTTTATCAGGTTGGGCAGAATTAAGTTCAATCATTGACCAAGAATTAGAGATGCCAGTAAGACTGCGGGAAGTACTAATATTCGAAAATACTCCGTTATCTTCAGAACCGCCTGTTTCCTTCATGATCCCGACAATCGGGTATTTCTGGTGGTTAAGTTCCAAAGTGTTTCCGATAGCTAACATTTCTTTGCTGGCAATGGCCGAACCGATAATAATCTCTCGATCTTGAGGTTGTTGTCCTTGGATATTCCACCAAGGTTTCATTTTTAATTCACTGGGAAAATCTACACCAATAATCAAGTAACGTTTACTAACTCCTGCGACTGAACCGATAACTTTAGGGGCAATTCCACTAATCGTAAGTTCTTTGCTGTTTTTTATTTTATTTAAAACGTCATAATTCAAGTTTTTAATTTCATAATTAACTCCGGGAACAGTGAGCCCGCCATAGCTAAGTGTAAAATGCTCCGAACGGGGAGTAATAACAACATTAGCGCCGTATTGGTTCAATTTTTTTTGTAAATCGTCTTGCATACTTGTTGCCAGCGTATTTAGAGTGACGGTGATGCCAATCACCAATAAGAAAGTTAACAGCAAAAAGATCGTCTTCCCTTTACGCCGACGTAGGTTTTGAATAGCAATGTTAGTTAAAGTCATAGACAATCCCTCAATTCATAATTGTGCAGCGCCTCGTGTCTAGTGCATCAAACACGATCCGATATCCGACTCCAACCATATTTAGCTTCGCACTTCGATCTGACCTCTGGCTTCCAATCGCTGACCTCTGAATTCAGATGTAGCGTAGAGATTCGGTGGGGTTAAGTCTGGCTGCTTTTAAAGCTGGATAAAGACTTGCTAACAAACCGATTAAAAGTGAAGCACCCAAAGCATAGATTAGTAAGTTAGTTTGCCAAGGAATATGAACCTGAGCTTGGACGATCACTGCACCGAAGTTCACGGCTGTACTCATCCCTAAAAGGTAACCTAGCAATCCACCCAGAAGACTTAAGAGGCCAGCTTCAGTAAGAATAATTTGCGTGATGTGGCGTTTACGAAAACCGATAGCCCGCAAGATTCCGATTTCCCTGGTTCGCTCCTCAACCGAAGACTTCATGGTCATGGTTACCACTAAACTACTCGCGAGGAATAGAATCAAGGAGATGATTCGAGCAAATGAATTAAATTTACTTACCGTATCATTGCGGGACTCCAGAGTTGATCTAAGGGCTGTTACTTTGGTACCGGGTAGAACGGCAGTTAACTGACTAGTTACTGCATCAATTGGACAGGTATAGCAAAAAGCAGCTGTTTCGATGAGGCTAATAGCGTTTGGCCGGTTAGCTAGTTTTTGGAGTACGGCTAAATCGATAAACACTGCCTGGTCATTCTCTGCTGAACCGGTAGGTTGGACTACCCCCGCTACTTGAAAATTCTGTCCTTTGATACTGATGGTTTGCTTAGGACTAAGAGCAAGTGTGTTGGCAACTTCACTCCCTAAGATAACTTCATTGGCCGATGGAATTTGGTTTTTGGTGAGACCATTAACTTTCCACCATTTCTTCAGTTTTAATTCCTGAGAAAAATCTACGCCAAGCAATAAAATATCTCGTCCATTGATTTTAGTATTTACTAAAAGTTTAGGAGCAATGGTGGCTAGTGTTTCATTATTTTTAATCGTTTTCATCAGAGGTATAATCGACATCTCCAACTCCTTGATTTGAGTTGGAGCTTCAACCGTTATGCCACCAAAGGTCATAGCCTCTCCAGTATCTGGGAGGATCAGGATATTAGAACCATATTGGTCAAGCTTATTGGCGACATCTTCTTTCATGGCTTGAGTTGTCGTAAAGAGAAAAATAATTGAAGCCACCCCAATAACTACACTGAACACTAATAAGCTGGAGCGCATTTTACGGCGCCTTAAATTTTGCAGAGCAATGTCGGTTAAACGCATTTTCTTTCCCCCCTCAGACCTCTTGAGGAATCGTGATAATAACCCCATCCCGAATATAGACTGCACGGGAGACCCATTCCAAGTTCTCTTTATTATGCGTTACCATAATAATGGTTAAGCCGCCACGGTTCAGGGTTTGGAATAATTCCAGCAGCTCACTGGCCGTTTTTGAATCTAGGCTCCCGGTAGGTTCATCGGCAAAAATAAGGGCTGGTTGATTAACAATGGCTCGGGCAATCGCCACCCGATTTTGTTCTCCGCCAGATAATTGATTGGGCAGACGTAGGGATTTTGCGCCTAGACCAACTTTATTGAGAACAGCTTGGGCCATCTCCCGTTGTTCTTTACCAGTACGGGAGGTTATGGCCAGGGGTAACATGACGTTTTCTAAGGCTGTAAGGTAGGGAATTAATTGATATTGTTGAAAAACAAACCCAACGTACTCATGTCGAAAATCAGCTAAACGCTCTGGTGTTAAAGAATAAACATCAATCTCGTCGATTAAAAGTTGACCAGAGGTGGGCGGATTTAACCCCCCGAGGATACTTAACAAGGTACTTTTCCCGGAACCTGAAGGGCCCATTAAGGCTAGGAATTCACCTTCAGTAATCTCTAAGTTAATATTTTTCAAGACCTCGACAACACCGTCCCCACCCTTATAAGCCTTGGTGACCTTAGTGGCCTTTATTAAAGACATTTAAATATATCCTCCTAAATAGTAAGAAATATTTGTGAAGGCTAACGTTATTTTAACATGTGGTAGGTATAAAGGGATCAATGATTTTCAATGTTAGAGTGAACGCACCCGTAAGAACGAGTGCGTTTTAGTATTACTCAAAACATAAATGTTAGTCTATTCACCAAAACTAAACTCTAGGTGCCCAAGCATCTAGGACGGATTGCGGAACCTCAATATTATCACCGTTTAAAGAATAGGTCAGTGCTTGTGGTGGATAGGTTTGACAACCACCACTTATTCCTTTGAGAGTTTGGAGATCCCAGACCGTTCCGCAAGTGTTGCAAACTATTTGATTGCCAGTGATATGAAAAGATTTACCTTTACATGGTTCACAAAAACTTACAGCCACCATTACTTTGCCGTCGGGTTGAATAAAGGCTGTCAACGGAACCGTTTTACCATTAGCTTTATATTCAGTCCGGATAAACTTTTTTTCTTTGACTATACTTAGAGTTGTCACGATTTCTTTTCCGTTTTTTACCTGACTATCTATCACAGTTTGTTCTAGTTTATCCGTAGAGCTATAATTAACTTTTTGCCCAGTATCAGCAGCAGAAGGAGCAGAGGCACTTGGGTTATTTTTATTACCTAATAAGAAGTAGGCACTTCCAATGATAATAATAACTGCTAAAATACCAATAATACTGTAGAGTCCCGTATTACTTTTCTTTTGCTGGGTGAATTTTAGTTTTTTAATTTCACGGTCATTCGTCATAGTATGATCCCCCTTTTTTTAGGTGATTAATCAATCAATTAAAGTATTGAAATCGATTGATTAATATAATGTGGTTGCCAATGTTTTATATAAGAATGAATTTTTTTAAAATGTCTACAAGTTAATTATATTGTTTAAAATCCTATAGTTAAAGATGAATATTTTGGTTTATGCTATATTCATCTTTAATACGATTTCTTCCCCAATCTGACCTCGGAGCTCTGTAATTACATCCGCATTCCCATTCTTACTGTAAACGTAAGGAAGTTAAGAATACCAAAAAGTAAGATGACAATTAAATAAGGCATAGCGACGGATAATGCTTTACTAGCACCATAGTTCTTTTTAGCAATCCGATAGGCAGTATAAAGGGAACCGAGAGTTCCGGCGATGACTAAGACGTATTGCATTATTTGAATCGTCGGATCAGAAACTAAGGAGGTTTCTCCCTCCATTTGCATTCCGAACAGCCCCATAAAAGTATAGTAGAGAGATTTTCCTTCAGCTAACAGATGGAACAAGTTATGGGCCATGTGAGAAGCAAGATCAAGTGGAATAACTGCATATCCGAAGCGTGCAAAGGCATTGCGTACAGTCTCACCGGTAAAACGTTTAGAAACAGCGGTAGCTGCGAAAAGTAGGGATACTGGAGTGGCCATGGCGATAATAAAGAGGATCGTAAAGGCGATGTCTTCATTAGCAATCCCTAAGGACAGCTCTACCCATTTGAGAAAGGCTGGATAAAAGTCTAACATGGTAATGTTTTGGACAAATACAATCCCGACGATGACAATCGCTAAGAAGGATTCCTCGAAATGAGCCCTAGTCATAGACCAAAATTCGCTGGTAGGAATACGCGGTGTTAAACGGATCGAATCATGGGGGCAGGATTTGATACAATTGGCACATAGATTACAACTAGCGTTATTTTCCATGGCCATTGGAAATTCAAACATAGGACAGCCAGGGGCTTTTTCATTGCCTTTATAACAATCCCTGGAAGTACAGGTTCGGCAGGTGTCTTTATCGGATCGTAACTCCAACATACCGGCCCGAGAATAGTTGCCTGATACACTACCTAGAAAACAGAGATAGCGGCACCAAGTACGGCGTTCGAAAAACATAGCTGTTACCATAACAGCACCTAACATTAGCAAGAGGAGCGTTCCAGAGCCACGGGGAGATTCAACAATTCCCCAAATGTGATCAGACCAAGTGATTAAAATGAAGGTAATATCAATGATCCAAAGGCCGTACTTCCGGATAAAGGTAGGAACTTTTAGGTTAGCACCAAATAATTTTTGAGTTAGATCGCTGACCCAAGCAAAGGGGCAAACACCGCACCAAAATCTACCGAAAATAAAGAAGAAGAAAGGGATAAGTGGCCACCAAAGAACCCAAGTAGCGGCAGTGCCAAAGTTATCATGGGCGGCTGTAGGCCCAGCTAAAAGTTCAAACATGATCACGGCAAAAACCAAAACGGCAATCCATTGGAATATCCTGGGATAGAAATAGCTTTTTAGAAATCTTTTTAAGAGAGAATTATTAAGAAAGTTTTTAGGTTGATTTTTAGAAGACATGGCAATATTCCTCTACTTTCCTAGTTTTTCTTTTTTCTCAACATGGCAGCGAGTAACCCAGCGATCACAACGGCACCAGCCACACTGCCGATAAGCATTAAATTTGGTCCGGATTTGCCAATATTAATCGGAAAAGTAGCTTTTTCTTCACCTAGAGGAGAAGAAATAAGAAAAGTTTGATTCCATTGACCAGCTTGATTAAAGCTCATTCCCTCCATCATGTAGGTACCAGTCCCCATTGTCATTGTCGAGGTTGAAGACTGTTCATGCATAATAGTTTCAGCTGGTTTATCCATACCGGAAGACATATTCATACCGCCCATGCTACTGCCTTTATCCATGGTTGATTTTTCCATGATTACTTTGGCCCCAGTAACGGGTTTACCAGTAGATTTATCATTTACAATAACATTAAAAGTTGCTGGTTGATTAACCATAAGAACTTCCGGTGTGGTTTGTAGAATCACATGATAAGGCCCCGCATCTTGTGCTTGTTCATTAGCTCCACCTTTAGCTAATAGGGGGTTAGCTGTTAAAAGAAGAGTAAAGAGAGAGAGGGCTAGGAAACTGATTGCTTTTTTGGTAGTTTGATTTTTCATGAAACACACTCCTTAAAATATTTTTTGATGTACAATCATTCATGACCAGTCTTAATGCAAAAGTGATGCCAAATTATACATTGTTCGTATTAGGCTGCAATACTTAAGGGTTAATTTCTTGATTGATCATTAATTTTCAAGTTATTTTTTTTCTAACTATATTTTTGTTAGTTATAAAGAACTAAAAAGATTGGCTAAACAAAAGTAAGAGTGTGAGATAACACAGTTGTCTGTGTCATCTCACACATAGCAGTGACTATATTTCATGAATATTTAACTTTAAATTTACAATCCCAAAACTCTGAACATATTACTTGAAAATACAGGAAATATGTTTGAGACGAGCAAAAGAAATGTTAGAAAAATTAAGATAAATACGAACATCCAAGAGATTAAGTTGAAAAATTTTGTATTCGCGTACTCGCCCATGATACTTTTTTTACTAGCGATCAAGACCATGAAGATAAGAATGGGGGGTAAAAGTACCCCATTTACGACTTGGGTGGTCAACATAACATTATATAAGGACAGCTTGGGCCACAATACAATGGCTGCACCTAAACTGATGATGACGGTATATAACCCAAAGAATACGGGTGCTTCTTTATAGGGTTTACTAATTCCATGTTCAAAACCAAAGGCTTCGCAGACGGCATAAGCAGTACTTAAGGGAAGTACAAAAGCTGCTAACATGGAGGCCCCAAGTAAGCCGAAGCCAAACAGGAAACTAGCATTGTCTCCGGCTAACGGTTTTAAGGCGAGAGCAACATCTTTAGCTGTTTCAATGGGAATTTTCTTGGCAAAGAGGGTAGCCGCAGTGGCGACGATAATAAAGAAGGCGATAAATCCAGTAAAGAAGGTTCCGATCAATACGTCCCAACGGGTATAGTGATAATCTTTAGAGGTAATTCCTTTATCAACCACGGAAGCCTGGACATAGAACTGCCCCCAAGGTGTAATGGTTGTTCCGATCACCCCAATAGCCATTAACAAGAAAGCAGGGTTTCCAGAAAATGAAGGGGTAATCGATTGGACCAAGACTTGACCCCAAGGCGGGTGGACGATAAATCCAGAGATAACATAACTAAAAAATGTCAAACAGAGGAGCAGGAGTATTTTCTCGATTTTGCCATAGTCTGTTTTGATGACGAGCCACCAGATAAGGGCAGCCATGAGCGGGACGGAGAGATATTTACTAATCCCAAAGATTTCGAAGCTGGTGGCAATTCCGGAAAACTCGGAAACCGTGGTTCCCAGATTGGCGATGAGCAGAACACTCATAGCAAAGAAAGTCCATTTCACACCGTAATGTTCGCGGATTAAGTCAGAGAGACCTCTACCAGTAACTGCTCCTGTACGTGCGGAGATTTCTTGAGCAATGGCCAGAAGCACAGTGCTCACTAGCATAGTAAAAATGAGTGAGTAACCATATTTAGCACCAGCCGCAGCATAAGTGGCAATTCCCCCAGCATCATTGTCGGCAAATGCTGTGACGATGCCTGGACCCATTATAGCAAAGAAGAGGGTGAAACGTCCTTTTTGGGTCATGAACTATGTCCCCCCTTCGGCTGATAACGGCGGAAATATAGGCTGGAGTGAAGTTCACCACCACGCGCGCGCTCTGGCATTAATAACTCTAAAACATCGTCTACGGTGATGATTCCCAAAATCCGGTCTTGATCATTGACGACTGGAACTGCCAGTAAACCATATTTATGGATGATATCAGCCACCTTTTCATGATCATCAAACGGAGAGATTTTTACGATATTGGTATGCATCAAGTTTTTTAGCGGAGTCTCTGGGGAGGCAATAATCAGTTCTCTTAAAGAAAGAACGCCCTCGAGGGTTTCATGTTCATCAACGACATAAAGATAATAAATAGTTTCTGCTTCAGGAGCTAACCGCCGAAGCTCGTTAATAGCTTGTTCAGCAGTCAACCAAAACGATAAACCGATGTATTCAGTGGTCATTAGTGAACCAGCAGTGTCGTCCGCATATTGCATTAGTTCCCGAACATCTTCGGCATCATCAGATTCCATTAAACGAAGGAGTTCTTCAGATTTTTCCAAGGATAACTCACTCAAAATATCAGCTGCTTCATCAGGCGGCATTTCTTCAAGAATATCGGAAGCTCGTTCTTCGTCCATCAGATTGATCATTTCAACTTGAACATCTAATTCCATCTCAGCTAAGGCCTCGATCGCTTGTTTAGAATCTAGGGCATCTAGAAAATGAGACCGTTGTTTATAGTCCATGGTCTCAATAATGTCAGCAATATCAGCAGGATGAAGTTGACGAAGTTGTTCTTTTTCCCTAGTGAGTTGAAGGTCTGAGGTCCTACTTTCTAGAGGTTTAATATATTGGCAGCTCACAAAATTATTAGAGATACGGCCCAGTAAGAACTCAATGCCCAAACGACGGAATAAACCACGTACACCAATATCCACAGCCACCAAAACAAGATACTGATGATCTTCATGGGACACCCAAGAAAAGCTAACATCATTTACTCGAACTAATTTAGACCCTTTCAGGTCAATAATTTGTTTATCTAACAGCCATTTGCCTATAAACGTTTCATCATCATGTAGAGGGTACTTCAGTAGGGGATCAAAAGAGGAATTAAGCTGTAAGTCGTCTTTATTCCAAAAATCAACCAATTCTGTAGGTAATATGGCATCAACCCCTTTGCCATATCGAATGACGGTGACATGGGGAGAGACACTGTCCCAGCGCATGGCCATGTCCAAGATTCGGCCAATGCGATGTCCTCTGGCGTCTCTGATCGGTTTATTTAACAATTGGCTGAAATAGAAGTTCCCTAAAACCTTTAAGTTATCCATTTCCTTACCTCCTTTTTAAGTCAGCGGAGACTGGTGCCTGTTGTCAAAATGACATTGTTCTGTATGAAACATAGTATGATTGCACATATGATACGGACCAGAATCCATAAAACCACCCCCTTCATTGTTCCCGAAATTATTCTTTCAGACTTCAAGGGCAAAATAAAAAGACCTCTATGGCAAAATAGAAGGTCTATAATCGCAAACGTTATGAACCTCCCTACTCGTTGAGCTTTAGCACTGCATACCGTAGAGTTATCTCAGCCACATTAGGTAAAACCTTGTTCCGATAATACCTGTTCTACCCAATTGGCGTCTCTCGACATTTCTGGGCAGTGGCCTATGTTTATGCAGGAGCCTCACCTAACAGAGAAATATAATTATCTTAGCTACATTATATTTTTAATGTAGCTAATTCGTCAATGTTTTTGTTGGAAATTTTAAAAATTACTCTATTTCTCATATTTGCTGCATGTTATAATGAAATATTTAAAAGTTGTCTTGGGGTTGTCTGAAAGTAAAGTAAAGAATTTTATAGTGGAACTACAACGTTTTGCCCTGTTCCGAAGGAGTAACCTGCGTAAGCAGCTGTTAGAGTGTACGTTTGGCCGGCAACCAACGCTGCGGTAATCGAATATGCAGCTCCACCGACTGAAGGCGTCGCACCAGTGAGTGCTACAAGGTTTCCTGAACTATTAACTAGCGTAAAGTTGTTTATTGTCAAGCCATTCAAGGCGGGACTCAAGTCTACGGTGAATCCGGTTGTGGAGGGGTAGCTAACAGTTAGTGTTTCGCTGATTGTTGGCGTAAGCGGCGCTGGTGTTGGCGGTATAATTGTAGGAGGCGTTGTATATGTTGGGGTATTGGAAGCCCGTGTATTGATAGTCGCTATATTAGATATGACTGAATAAACTTCATTACTAATAACGTATTGATGAATTTGTCCGTTATTAATCAGAAATATTGTGACTGTGGCACTTCCTTTACTATCGCTTTGGATCAACCTCTGTAAATAAGCATAATCTTGGGCGTTAATGGGAAGTTGCTGAGAAGTTCCGTTCGAAACAAACAGTACCCAATAGCCCGATGATATAGCATTATTTCCACTTCCGATGTTTATGGTGTTAGTTGCACTTGGGAAAAGCTGAGAGGTAGAACTGGATGAATTCAAGGCGTAAGGCTCATTAGTCCTTGGCAGGTTGACATCGTTTATACTTGCTGCGTCAGCGGTCGGATTATTGAGAGAAGATATATCTTTAAAAAGATTGGGAAAAAGCAGGTAGCCAATTATGCCGAATATTAATATCCCCAAAGCCAATGACTGTAAATCTTTTGACTTTGTGCTGCGTGGATTACGCCATAACTGATTGGGCATTAATCTCCCCCCTCAAGATGCGAACGAATTTGTTTCCATATACATATATGTTTCTCTGTGTGTGCTTATGTTTGTAAGGATGCTTAGAGATTGCCCAAGGCATACAAAATCCAAATATTTAAAAAAGAGTTTGAAATATATTCCTGGCTACTGTCGCTTGTTGAGGGTATATCCAGTGCCCCAGAATACGAAGAGGGCTGCAGCACCTAAGAAGAACCACAGCCATGTTTTCTGAGCGACACCCATGAACACGAGTGCAGTTCCAATATAGTAAGGAACTATCGACAAAGCTACAGTCCAAAAATACGGCCATAGTTTTATAGATGGCATAACACCGGCTATGTAGTTTACAGCAAAGGCTGGAATTGGCAGTAAACGTGCAATTAATAATCCCAGTGCGCCTTTTCTGTATATCCAATTATCCACTAACTCAAACCGTTTTGAAGAGATTAGCTTTGGCATGAGTTTTTGTCCATAAATGCGTGCGATGAAAAAAATCGCTAGTGAACTAAGCGTTGAACCCAACCAAGAATAAAATATTCCTTGATAAATACCGAAGATTTTCAGGAATAGAACCACAAGTCCTTCTGACGGCATTGGAGTCATACATAGAGCGGTCATCAAAAGTATCGCTAAAAGAATCCCCCATACCCCCCAAGCCTGGATTAAAACGGAAATCTCATTTCGTCTATCCAAGTAAAGAAACGCTGCAATAAACAAGATGAATGCAGTAATAAGTACTCCAATCAAACCATACTTTCGTAGATCAACTTTGTTCCAAATATTGTGAATCATTAATTCTTCTCCGTATTCTCTGAGTAGTATGAGGTATGATCAACATCCAACAATTTCTGCTTATAAACGTTTTGATAGTCATCTGCATTTTTCTAGTATATACACTTGAGGAAAATATAGCCTAGCACAGCGGGAACCAAACAAAGTTAACGTCTATGACCAACTGACAATGACTAATGCAAATTAATTATATCATATGAATGAATAGTTTTAGGTTTTTAAGGAGCGTATGTTCTGTGGATATTCGTTTATTGTGGATAATGTGGATAAGTTTGTTGATTGTTGCTAGGTACAGGCTTGCAAATTAACAGTAAATTATACGGCAAACCTGGATGTTACCCACAAGCACCTGTGGATAGTGTGGACAAGTCTGGTACTTGGCTTAAACAATGCATAGTTCTTGGGGATAACACTGTGGTTATTTTTCAGCCATCTTTATAAAATAAATATAGTTTTAATTTTGTTCTTTTGGCATTCTTTTAGTATAATGTTTAGAGCAAATAAAATAAGATTTAAAAATTTATTCTTAAAAGCAGGATTTGTGGAAATAAAAAGCGAATAATTTTTTTTAGTGAAATATTTTTTTTGTGTTTTCTTGAGAACTAGCACTTCGGGTTATGAGTAGCAAAATGGGGGGAAGTATACTTGGCAGAAATAGGTTCTCCTAGGTCGGAAGACAAAATAAAAGTACGCAAGTCGGTTTTAGCCAAACGAGCCAGCTTAGGAGAGTCAACAAGAGCAAGTAAAAGCATTCTAATTCAAAACAAAGTTTTGGACATGTCTGAATACAGAGCAGCAAAGACTGTGATGCTCTTCCTGAACTTTAGGGATGAGGTAGAAACAACAGCTCTAGCTGTGGAAACCTTGGCAAGAGGTAAACGACTGGTATTACCTCGTTGTGCACCTAAAGGGATATTAATTCCGGCTATAATCGAAGAGTTGGAGCGCGACCTTGGATTAGGAATGTATGGTATTAGGGAACCAAAGAAAGAGGGGTTAGTCAAGGCAGAAGCTCACGAAATTGACTTTGTGCTTGTGCCAGGGGCCGCTTTTGATTTGACAGGAAACCGCCTTGGCTATGGTGCAGGCTATTATGACCGCTTTTTTGAACTCTTGTCACCGTCTGTTCCTAGAGTAGCGGTGGCATTTGCTTGTCAAGTAATATCCCAGGTTCCAGTCGCGGAACATGATCAAAAAATGTCATTTTTGATCACAGAAGAAAAGGTCTATCAATTTTAGAAATTTGTCAGAGCAAGTTTACGGGGAGTAGATAAGGAATTTGTAATTCCGAGAAAGATTGATGTTTTAGAAAAGGGAGGGATTTCGTTTGAGTGTGGCTTGTAAGGATTTGGTAGATCCAAAAGACCTGAAATTGGACGAGTTGCTGGCACATTATACCGGTTTACAAGGAGCTTTGATTCCTGTTTTGCAAAAGGCTCAAGAGATTTATGGCTATTTGCCGGCCGATGTTTTAAGGCGAATCAGCAAAGGGATGCGTATGCCCTTAGTGAGGATATACGGAGTTGTGACCTTTTATGCTCAGTTTCGTTTAACCCCTATGGGTCGAAATGTGGTGCGTGTTTGTCTGGGTACGGCGTGTCATGTGCGCGGTGGAGCCAAAGTATTAGAGATGATTGAAAAAGAATTAAAGATTAAAGATGGCGCTACAACTGAGGATAATCGCTTTACCTTGGAAATTGTCGCTTGTATAGGTGCTTGTGGGTTGGCTCCAGTATTCTCAGTCAATAATAAAGTGCACGGCAAGATGACTCCGGAAAAGGTAGCCGGGGTTCTCGCTAAGTTTGAGTAGGGGGAGAAAAGGTATGAAAAGTTTAATGGAACCTTGTTGTAACCAATGTACGCATTCCCTGGAAACCCCTTGCCGAGATTATGTGCGCTGCATAACCGAAGGGCCGATCTGTCATGAGGATCCAGGATGTCGCTCGGAACGAGTAAGAATACTTCAAGAATTACGCACTGAAGAGGGCTCAAATAAACGAGCAGTTCTTTTTTGTACGGGGACTGGTTGCGCTTCGTCAGATGCTAATAGGTTGATCGAGATTACGGAAATCGAGCTTAGAAAACATGGTTTGGAGTTAGAAGTTAACACTAGACCGACTGGTTGTCATGGTTTCTGTGAACAAGGTCCGATTGTGATTATCGAACCCAACAAAACCTTTTATACTCATGTGACTCCAGAGGATATTCCTGAAATCGTCGAGAGGGATCTTCTTAAAGGAGAGTTGGTGGAGCGCCTGCTCTATGTCGATTCGCTGACAGGTCAGACCTCAACAACCTATGCCAACACCCCGTTCTATGCTAAACAGCATCGGATTGTGTTGCATAATTGTGGTCATATTAATCCTGAACGAATTGAAGAGTATTTTGCCCAAGAGGGTTATCAAGGGTTTGCTCATGCCTTACAGGAAATGAAACCTGAAATGGTTATTGAAGAAATGAAAAAGTCTGGTTTAAGAGGACGCGGCGGAGCAGGTTTTCCTACAGGTATGAAATGGGATTTTTGCCGTCAAGCAGCAGGGGATAAAAAATATATTATCTGTAATGCTGATGAAGGTGATCCAGGAGCCTTCATGGATCGTAGCGTTCTCGAAGGTGATCCTCACTCTGTGATCGAAGGTATGATGATTGGCGCTTACGCGATTGGCGCTGATGAAGGTTATATTTACTGTCGAGCTGAGTATCCGCTGGCAATTAGTCGCTTAGAGATTGCCATCAAACAAGCAGAAGAGGTTGGCTTGTTAGGAAACAACATTCTGAATTCTGGTTTTAATTTTACTCTGCACGTTAAAGCCGGGGCAGGAGCCTTCGTTTGTGGTGAAGAAACGGCCTTGATAGCCTCGATCGAAGGTAAGCGCGGTATGCCTAAAGTTCGTCCGCCTTTCCCGGCTATCAAAGGCTTATGGGATAAACCAACGAACAATAATAACGTGGAAACCTGGTCTAATGTGCCGCATATTTTGCGTCACGGTGCGGAGTGGTATACTCAGTTTGGTACTGAAAAGAGTAAAGGGACGAAGATCTTTGCCCTTACTGGTAAGCTGAATAATACCGGTTTAGTTGAAGTACCAATGGGCATGACCCTAAAAGAGATTATCTTCGATATTGGCGGTGGAATTCAAGACGGTAAGAAGTTTAAAGCTGTCCAGATTGGTGGTCCATCTGGGGGGTGTATTCCAGAAAGCATGATGAATTTACAGGTAGACTATGACACATTGATCCAAGCTGGGGCTATGGTGGGTTCTGGTGGATTAGTTGTTATGGATGAAACGACCTGTATGGTGGACATTGCTCGATACTTCTTGAATTTCACGCAGATGGAATCCTGCGGTAAGTGTACACCCTGTCGAGAAGGCACAAAACGGATGTTGGAGATCCTTACTCGTATCACTAAGGGTGAAGGCAAGGAAGAGGATATCGCAACCTTGGAACGCTTAGCTAACGTGATTAAAAATACGTCACTCTGCGGGCTTGGACAAACGGCTCCCAATCCTGTGCTAGCCACACTAAAACATTTCAGGCATGAGTATGAAGCTCATATTAAAGATAAACAGTGCCTGGCACACGCCTGTTCAGCCTTGTTGAGTTATAGTATTGATGAAGAAAAATGCAAAAAATGTGGAATCTGTTCTAAAAACTGTCCGGTTAGCTGTATAAGTGGCGATAAGAATACGACTTATAAAATCGATACTACGGCTTGTATCAAGTGCGGTAATTGTCTGGAAAAATGCAAGTTCGGCGCTGTTAGCCGGGCCTAGTGGGGGAGAATGAACGATGGCTGACATAACCTTTATTTTGAATAGCAAAGCGATTACTGTGGAAGCTGGAACCACCGTTTTGGAGGCTGCCCAGACCAATGGAGTTAAAATTCCTACCTTATGCCATGACCCACGGCTGTCTAGTTCCGGCTCCTGTCGGCTGTGTATCGTTGAAGTCAAGGGAATGCGGAACTTGCCAGCTTCCTGTGTGACAGAGGTGACCAAAGATATGGAGGTAGAAACCCATTCACCGGCGGTGCTAGAAGCTCGACGGACCATTATCGAACTGCTGCTGGCTAATCATCCGGTAGATTGTATGACTTGTCAAAAGTCTGGGGATTGCAAGCTTCAGGACTACGCCTACGAGTATCAAGTTCGGGAAAGCAACTTTGGTGGGGAGAGGCATGCCTACCCCTTGGATGATTCCAACCCCTATATATTACGGGATGCCAATAAGTGTATCCTTTGTGGAAAATGCGTTCGAGCCTGCGACGAGATCAAGGGCCAATGTGTGATAGACTTTACCCAACGTGGCTTTAACACCAAGATAGCTCCTGCTTTTGATGCTTCTCTGAAAGGATCAGATTGTGTTTACTGCAATAATTGCGTAGCCGTCTGCCCAACCGGTGCCTTGCTGGATAAGCGTCTGGTCGGCAAAGGCCGCTGCTGGGAAATTACCAAGCAGGCGGTAACCTGTATGTTCTGTGATGCTGGCTGCCAGTTTGAGGTTAATAGTAAAAACGGCAAGGTCATTGGGATCACCGCTAAAGCAGCGGACAACGGCCGGCCGCTGTGTTTGAAAGGACGGTTGGGGCTGGACTTCCTGAATAACGATCAGGCAGAACCGCCAATGCTCATGAAAGACGGGGAGTTCGTGGTTGTACCTTGGGAGGAAGCCTTGGGTCTGGCTCTGGTGTTTGAAAAGCTCAGGGAATTGAAAAATAACGCTAACTAATAGATTTTTGCAAACTAAGAACCGGTTCCCATAGCTTAAACGGGAACCGGTTCATTTTATTTGTTTACTTTTTTTACGCTTACATTCTCCACTTTCACCGCGCAGACTTTAAACTCTGGTATCTTAGCAATCGGATCGCGGGCGGGGTTGGTTAATTTGTTTATGGCCACCTCAGGGTAGTGAAAGGAGGTAAAGACCATTCCAGGTGTTACCATATCAGTGATTCGTGCAGCAACTTCCACATTCCCACGGTGGGAGGTTACCTTTACTTTATCTCCATCACAGACGCCGAGCTTTTCAGCATCCACGTTGTTGATTTCTAGGTATTCCTCTGGGTAAGCTACTTCCAGGGCACCAGTACGCTGGGTCATGGTGCCAGTGTGGTAGTGATAGAGGCGGCGGCCGGTGCTCAGCACCAGTGGATATTCATTATCTGGCAGTTCATCAGGCGGGATGTACTCCACTGGGTGAAATTTGCCTAAACCTCTAGAGAATTTACCGGAGTGAAGGTACTTAGTACCAGGGTGATCGGCAGTCGGACAGGGCCACTGGAGGCTACCTTGTTCTAGACGGGCGTAAGAAATTCCAGCGTAGGACGGGGTAAGACTGGCGATCTCCTCCATGATCTCACTAACTGATTCGTATTGGAGGGGATAACCCATAGCTATGGCCACCAAGCAGATGATTTCCCAATCGGCCTTGGCATTCCCTTCCGGTTCTACAGCCTTGCGTACTCGCTGAACACGGCGTTCAGTATTACTGAAGGTTCCATCTTTCTCGGCAAAGCTGGCCGCAGGCAGAACCACATCGGCAAGTTCGGCGGTCTCAGTCAGGAAAATATCTTGCACTACAAGAAAGTCCAACTTTTTAAGGGCGTGAGCCACGTGGTTGGCATCTGGATCGGAGAGGATCGGGTTTTCACCCATGATGTACATGCACTTAAGTTGGCCTTGGATAGCCGAGTCGAGGAGCTCACCTACGGTGAGACCCGTACTAGAGGGGAGCTCCTGCACGCCCCAGGCAGCGGCGAACTTGGTTCGGTTTTCTTCGACAGACACAGGCTGATAACCAGTAAACACGTTCGGTAGCGCGCCCATGTCGCAGGCACCCTGAACATTGTTCTGGCCCCGCAGAGGGTTAACACCGCTGAATTCTTTGCCGATCTGGCCACAGAGCAGAGCTAGGTTAGCAACGGCAAAGACGTTATGGGTACCGCAGATGTGCTGGGTAATGCCCATGGTATAGAGAATGGTTGCATTTTTGGCCTTGGCGTAGCCCCGTGCTATCTGCTTGATGGTTTCCGCTGGCACGCCGGTGATGCCTTCTGCGTAATCCGGTGTGTATTTAAGCACCATTTCCTTAAGTGCCTCGAATTCCTCCGTGCGCCCCTTGACAAATTCCTTGTTCCAGATGTCTTCAGCAATGATTACGTTGGCCATACTGTTTAAAAGAGCGATATCTGAGCCTGATTTAATCTGCAGGTGGTATTGGGCCAGTTCGGCTAGTTCTGTTTTGCGCGGATCTACCACTGCTAGGATGGCCCCGTTACGCACAGCCTTTTTCACTTGCTGAGCGATGATAGGGTGTGCTTCGGTGGTATTGGTGCCGATTGCTAAGATAAAGTTCGTCTCAGCGATTTCTTTAATTGTATTAGTCATAGCTCCACTCCCGAATGATGCCGCCAGACCAGCGACAGTAGGGGCGTGTCAGAGACGGGCACAGTGGTCGATATTGTTGGTACCGAACACTGCGCGGGCTAGTTTATTCATTAAGTAGTTTTCTTCATTAGTACAGCGGGCAGAGGAAAGGATACTAAGGGAATCAGAGCCGAACTGTTCCTTTGCAGAACCCATTTTTTCCGCTATTAATTTGATAGCTTCAGTCCAAGAAGCTTCCACAAACTTACCTTCCTTTTTAATAAGCGGGGTTTTAAGCCTATCGGGGTGGTGGATAAAGCCGTAGCCAAAGCGACCCTTCACACATAGGGCACGTCCGTTCACATCACCGTCAGTGGAGGTGACACCTACGACTTTGCCGTCCTTTACATTTAGGTCAAGGCTACAGCCAGTACCGCAGTAGGAACAGGTCGTTTTAACTTTTTTTATTTCCCACTGGCGGCTTTTCCCGAGCATCCCCTTCTCAGTAAGGGCGCCTACTGGACAGATAGAGACACATGAACCACAAAAAACACATTCAGACTCACTATATGGAAGATTAAAAGCTGGGCCTACTTGGGTATCAAATCCACGAAAGGAAAAGTCCAGCACGTTTTGCCCCTGAATCTCATCACACGCCCGGACGCATTTGCCACACAAAATACATTTATTGGGGTCTCGATAGATGAAGGGGTTCCCATCATCTATTGGGAGACAGCGGCGGTCGCCCTGATAAAGATCTCCGGTGGCACCGTATTCATAGGCATACTTAGCCAAAGCACAATCCCCCAATTTGTGACAGGTCATACAATCTAACGGGTGATTCGCTATCAACAGTTCCAGAATAGTTTTGCGAGCTTCTTTGACTTCAGAACTTTGGGTTAGCACTACCATACCCTGCGTTGCTTGAGTTACGCAAGACGGAGGAAGATTGCGTAGCCCATCGATTTTAACGATGCACAAACGGCAGGCTCCGGTAGAGGTAAGCTCAGGGTCATGACATAAGGTGGGAATGGGGATATTATGCATTTGACAGGCTTCAAGCACAGTAGTTCCTTGCGGAACGCTGACTTCACGCCCATCAATCGTTAGTGTAAACCACTCCATAGTGTTGTTTCGCTCCTTTCAATTTGTTTGTCCAATAAATAGATTATAGCATATGGTTAGGGTTAGCGCATCAAAGAGTGAAGCGTATAAAACTAAACGAGGCCACTAAAATTGGCCTCGTTTACATTCGCAAATATGCATATAAGCAGGAGCAAACACTTAATCAATAACAACGAATAATTCTCCAGTAGCTACAACTTGACCTAGACTAACCTTAAGCTGTTTAATTTCTCCGTTCTTGCCAGCGAGAATTTCGTTTTCCATTTTCATTGCTTCCAAGGTAAGTATAGCTTGATCAGCGGTAACAATATCACCAACCTTGACGTGTATCTTATTAATAACACCAGGCATGGGAGCAAGAACTTCGCTGCTTCCAGTGTGTGTTAATTGCTGTTTAGAAGAACTTGGTGATGTTTGGGTTGTTTTAGCTGCAGTCTGAATTAGTTCTTCAACTTCCATTTCAAGTTCTTGGCCGTTTACTCTAACTAAAAATTTCTTCATCAAAATCATCTCCGTATGATAAATATTATGCCGACTTTTTTGGACGATATGCTTATTTAACCCAGCCATACGCCATGCAGAATGTCCTTTAGCAGAGGATTGATTGCTAGTACTTTGGAAGTGTAAAATTTTCGTACTTTCGTAAACTTCTATGGCCGCTAATGCTGCCATTAAAATTGTAGAGTTAGTATGATTAGCTTGTTTCGTGCTGATCTTGGCAGGTTGTAGTAAGCTTCGGTGGAAGTCTAAAGACATTTTCTGTTCGATGAAGTCTGTTGTGAATTCTCCGTTTTGAAAATCTTGATCGGCTAGCACAAGCTGATGGAAGGGAATCGTTGTCTTAACTCCACGAATGTCAAATTCCGCGAGAGCACGTTGCATTCTGGCTACAACTTCAGAACGAGTTTGTCCATAAACCAAAAGTTTGCCAATTAATGAATCATAAAAGGGAGAAATAGTATAACCAGCATAAACCGCACTATCTACTCGAACGCCAAACCCTCCTGGGGGTCGATAGAAATCAAGCTTTCCTGGTGAGGGTATGAAAGTTGCCGGATCTTCAGCATTAATGCGGCATTCCATGGCCCATCCCTTGAGACAAACATCCGATTGAACATAACCTAAGGGCTCACCAGAGGCGATTCGAAGTTGTTCTCTAATTAAATCTAGACCACATACAAGTTCGGTGACGGTGTGCTCAACTTGAATACGTGTGTTCATTTCCATAAAGTAAAAATTATGATCCTTGTCTAAAAGAAATTCTAAAGTACCAGCTCCGCGATAATTTACTGCTTGAACTGCGGCTTGAGATACCTTGTACATTTGAGCTCTCAACTCAGGTGTTAAAGCTGGAGACGGAGACTCCTCAATCAACTTCTGGTGTCTCCGTTGAATAGAACAGTCTCGTTCTCCCAAGGTAACTGCTTGTCCGTAGTTGTCAGCCATAATTTGTATTTCTATATGTCTACATCCCACGAGATATTTCTCTAAGTAAACGTCGGGATTGCCGAAACAGGAGTTAGCCTCAGAACGAGCGTTTTCCAAGCTGGAGAGCAGCTGATCTTCCTGGTGAGCAAGGCGCATTCCACGTCCGCCGCCTCCGGCAACAGCCTTGATAAGCACAGGATAACCAACTAAACGGGCTAATTCTAGGGTTTTCTCGGCACTCCCTGCAATCTCTGTACCGCCTGGAACGACAGGAACACCGTTATTAATCATAGTTTCGCGTGCTTTAGCTTTATCGCCCATTAATTCAATGGTCTTAGCCTCCGGCCCAATAAAGACTAACCCAGCAGACACTGTTTTTTCAGCAAAAATTGGATTCTCCGCTAAAAAACCGTAACCGGGGTGAATTGCTTGAGCACCATTGTCAATAGCAGTTGAAATAATCCAATCTATATCTAAGTAGCCAGTTTTAGAAACGCATTTTACTGCTTCATCAGCTAATTGGACATGGAGGGAGGTTGTATCAACTTCTGAATAAATTGCGACAGTTTTAATCTGCATTTCTTGGCAGGTTCTCATAATCCTAACAGCAATTTCTCCCCTGTTAGCAATTAATATTTTCTCGAACATAGCTGACCTCCTAAAAAGGGATATTGCCGTGTTTCTTATGGGGATGAGTTTCTCGTTTTGAACTAAGAAGGTTCAGACTTTGAAGGATAGTTTTCCTAGTATCACGTGGATCAATGACATCGTCGATCAAACCCCTCGCACTAGCAATATAGGGATTAGCAAATTTCTCTCGATATTCTTGAGTTTTCTGTGTAAGAACAGCCTGAGGGTCTTCAGCTTTATTAATTTCGTCCTTGTAGATAATATTGGCGGCACCGTCTGGTCCCATAACCGCGATCTCTGCCGTAGGCCAGGCAACGGCTATATCTGCACCTAAAGAGCGGCTACACATTGCAACATAGGCTCCGCCATAGGCTTTACGCAGAATAATTGTAATTTTTGGAACAGTGGCCTCGGAATAAGCAAAAAGTATTTTAGCCCCGTGACGGATAATTCCACCATATTCCTGATCAGTGCCAGGCAGAAAACCAGGAACGTCGACGAAGGTTATCAGGGGAATATTGAAACAATCACAAAAACGTACAAAACGAGAAATTTTATCTGAGGCGTCAATGTCGAGGCAACCAGCTAGGAAAGCAGGTTGATTAGCAATGATGCCTACAGAAGCCCCCTCAAAACGTGCAAAACAGGTTACGGCATTTTGGGCAAAACGTTGGTGGACTTCAAAAATTTCGCCACCGTCTACTAGGAGCTTAAGAACTTTTCGAACGTCGTACTGTCTGTTAGATGCGATCGGTACTACTTTCAGTAAGTCGTCTCCATCAGCTATTGAAGGCTGTTTTACCAAATGAGGAGATTCCTCAAGGTTATTTTGTGGGAGGAAGGTCAGCAAGTGCCGAACCATTTCCAAGGTTTCAGCTTCTGAATGACCAAGGAAATGGGCTACGCCACTGGTATGGTTATGAGCCATGGCGCCCCCTAATTCCTCGGTTGTTACTTCTTCCCCCGTTACTGACTTAATGACTTGCGGACCCGTGATAAACATCTGACTAGTTTTTTCGACCATAAACGTAAAATCGGTGATAGCAGGCGAATATACAGCTCCGCCTGCACAGGGACCCATAATCACCGAGATTTGTGGGACAACCCCGGAGGCTAAGGTATTGCGATAAAAAATATCACCGTAGGCAGATAACGCCTTCACACCCTCTTGAATACGTGCACCACCTGAGTCATTAAGGCCGATAACTGGAGCGCCATTTTTCAGAGCAAGATCCATTACTTTGCAGATTTTCCGTGAATGTAGTTCGCCTAAAGCTCCACCAACCACTGTAAAGTCTTGAGAAAATAGGTAAACTGTGCGACCATGGATTGAACCATACCCGGTTACTACTCCTTCACCAACATTGACTACACTATCAGTGGAGGTATCGCTTGTTTCTCCTTGAATAAACGTATCAGTCTCAATAAAACTACCTTCATCAAGCAGTACCTCTATACGCTCCCGTGCGGTCATTTTGCCGTTATCATGTTGCCTGCGAATACGCTCAATACCGCCCCCCAGTTTAGCAGCTTCGCGTAGCTCAGATAATTCAACAAGTTTGTCATGGATATCCAAATTATTATCCTCCTTAAGTTAACGACGTACTTGAACAAGCTCAATCAAAGTACCAGAAGTGCTTTTGGGATGAAGGAAAGCAATTCTGCTTCCAGCAACACCTTGTCGTGGAGTCTCATCAATTAAATGAAGCCCTTGATTTTTTAATTCCAGCAGTTTTTCTTCAATATTCTCAACTTCAATGGCGATGTGATGAAGACCGCCCCCTTTAGTGGCGAGAAATTTTCCAACAGAACTGTTGGCATCCGTAGGTTCTAATAGCTCTAGCTTTGTTTCGCTTAAAGGTAAAGTAGCAGTATTAACCTTTTGTTCAACAATTGTTTCCCTATGAGTACAGCTAAGACCTAAAGTTTCGTATAGTTTGATTGCTTCGGCTAGATTCCCAACGGCTATTCCGATATGATCGACTTTTATTAGATTGTTCATATCTCTAACCTCACTCTATAATGATTGTTTGTTTTATGAAATTAATGATATCGCCAGTTGCCGTTCCTGTTCCAAAGATTTCACTAACGCCAGCTTCTTTTAAGGTGATTTTGTCCTCTTCGGGAATAACTCCCCCAGCAAGCACTTTGATATCTTGTGCACCTTCGAGGGCTAAAAGTTCAATAACTCTGGGTAATAGATAATTATGAGCACCAGATAAGATGCTTATCCCAATGATTTGAACGTCTTCTTGGATCGCAGCTTCCACGATCTGCTCCGGTGTTTGCCGTAAACCTGTATAAATGACTTCCATACCAGCATCTCGTAAGGTCTGAGCAATGATTTTAGCTCCGCGGTCGTGACCGTCTAAGCCAACCTTACCGATTAATACTCGAATACGTTGTCCTTTTTCCACGGTAATTCCTCCCGATTAAAAGGTTTTTTCTTGTCGATATTCCCCGAATATCTTTCGTAACACATCGCATATTTCCCCTAATGATGTGTAATTTCGTACACAATCAAGAATGTAGGGCATGAGATTATCTGTACCTTGAGCAGCTTTTTCTAGTTTAGCCAAGCCGTTGATCACTGCTTCTTGGTTTCTGTTGCGGTAGATTTTGGCTAATCTGTTTTTTTGCTCCTGCTCAATCTTCGGATCTACTTTAAGCAATCCTGTGGGTGGGGCCTCTTTAGTTTGAAATTTATTAACTCCGACGATAATTCGTTGTTGACTTTCAATCTCCATTTGATAACGATAGGCACTCGTCTGAATTTCTTTTTGTTGATACCCGAGTTCAATGGCTCGAACAGCACCGCCTAATTTGTCAATTTCGTTTAAGTAAGCCCAGACGGCTTCTTCCACGTCCGAAGTGAGTTTTTCAATAGCATAAGAACCACCGAAGGGATCAACAGTAGCAGTAACTCCCGTCTCGTGAGCAATAGTTTGCTGCGTTCTCAAGGCAAGTAACGCTGATTCTTGACTAGGTAGAGCTAAAGCCTCATCCCACGAATTGGTGTGCAAAGATTGCGTTCCACCAAACACGGCACTCAGGGCTTGAAAGGCCACACGAACGATATTCACCTCTGGTTGTTGAGCCGTCAAGGTACAACCTGCTGTTTGAGTGTGAAAACGCAACATTAAGGATTTTGGATTTTGAGCGTTAAATCTTTCCTGCATGATCTTCGCCCAAATTCGACGAGCTGCTCTAAATTTGGCGATTTCCTCTAAGAAATTGGAATGGGCATTGAAGAAGAATGAGAGACGGGGAGCAAAATCATCGATTTTTAAACCGACGTCTAAGGCCGCTTGAACATAGGCAATTCCGTCTGCTAAAGTAAACGCTACTTCTTGGATTGCTGTAGAACCAGCTTCACGAATATGATAACCACTAATACTAATGGTGTTCCAGTTAGGGAGATGTTCGGCACAATATTGGAAAATATCTGTAATTAGCCGCATGGAGGGGGTGGGAGGGAAAATGTAAGTTCCTCTGGCCATATATTCTTTTAAAATATCATTTTGTATGGTGCCAGATAACTTAACGGGATCGATACCCTGTTTTTCAGCTACTGCGATATACATTGCCAATAGTACTGCCGCCGGGGCGTTGATCGTCATTGAAGTACTCACTTGATCTAACGGGATATCAGCGAAAAGCGTTTCCATATCATCCAAGGAATCAATAGCAACACCGACTTTACCAACTTCGCCTTGAGCTAACGGATCATCCGAGTTATACCCGATTTGGGTCACTAGATCAAAGGCAACACTAAGGCCGGTTTGTCCCTGTTTTAGAAGATATTTAAATCTAGTATTGGTTTCTTGAGCAGTTCCGAAGCCTGCATATTGACGCATCGTCCAGAACCTACCCCGATACATGTTGGGTTGAACACCACGTGTATAAGGATATTCACCAGGAACTCCTAAATCTGTGGAATAGTTAAGATTAAGATCATCTGGCGTGTAAAGCCGCTGAAACTCTAGTTCGGAATCCGGACTTTCCTTTCGCTGTTCTCCCAACTCTTTGCTATCATTCATAGATTTGTTCACTCCTCTATGCCAAGACTTGTTTTACTAAGGGTCCAACTTCCCACGGTAAGGCGGCAATTTTTACACCAGCTGCAGTAAGTGCCTCAATTTTGCTGTCAAAGGTTCCTTTGCCACGTTCAATAATTGCCCCGGCATGTCCCATTCTTTTGCCAGGAGGGGCACTTTTACCAGCCAAAAAGGCTACGACAGGTTTACTCATGCCCTTAATATATTGGGCTGCTTCCTCTTCGGCATTTCCACCAATTTCTCCAACGAGAACTATGGCATCGGTGTCAGGATCAGCCTCAAACTTTGCTAATACCTTAGTGAAAGAAAGACCTACGACACGATCCCCACCAAGACCTACGACAGTAGATTGGCCGATGCCTGCGTTGGTTAATTGGTAAACGATTTCATAACTTAAGGTTCCACTACGGGCTACTACGCCAACTCGCCCGGGATTAAAAATGCTATTAGGCATAATTCCAATTTTAGATTTACCAGGTGAAATTAGACCATAGGTATTCGGACCAACAATTTCTGCTTGTTTCTTTTCTGCAAAAGCCATAATTTCTAAGGTGTCATGTAAGGGTACGTGCTCAGTAATAATTACGATTGTCTTGATTCCAGCGTCTAGGGCTTCCAAGGCTACATCTTTGACAAATTTAGCACCAACAAAAATAACTGAGGTATCCGCTTGTTGTTTCACTAAGGCTTCTTCAATCGAATCATATACAGGAACACCGTGAACTTCCTGTCCGCTTTTACCAGGGGATGTTCCACCGACGATCTTACTTCCGTAAGCTAACATTTGTCCGGTATGGAATTGGCCTTGGTTGCCGGTGATCCCTTGAACGAGTATTCTTGTATTCTCATTAATAATTATGGCCATTGCTAAACCCTCCCGGAAGAATTCAGTAAGGAGATTACCTTTGTTACTGCTTCTTTAATGTCTTTATAAGATTCTATGCCATTTTCTTTTAAAATGGCTGTTCCCAAATCTTCATTAGTTCCAACCAAACGAATAACCACGGGTATTGGAATATCAATGGCATTTTTCACTTGTACAAAGGCAGTTGCCACATCGTCGCAGCGAGTTATACCACCGAAAATATTAATCATTAAAGCTTTTGGTTCCGTTGAAAGTAAGATTTCTAAGGCGTCAGCCGTAGCTTGCATACTCGATCCGCCACCAGCATCCATAAAATTACGGGCACTAGAGCCAAACTCTTGAATTAGGTCGAGCGTGGCCATCGTAATACCAGCCCCATTGGCCATGACCCCTACTTCTCCATCAAGTTCGACATAGGAGATTCCGATATCTGCGGCTCTCTTTTCGACAGCAGTTTTTTCTTCGACTAAGGTGACATCTGGTTGGTAACGGAAAGAAGCATCATCATCTAAGGTCATTTTTCCATCGGCAGCGAGCACACCAGTTGGTGTAATTACCAGTGGATTTATTTCGACCAATTCAGCATCGTACTTGCGGAAAACCTGATAAAGTTTTAGCAAGATATCCGTGGTTTTTTGAGCAATTGAACCAGTTAAACCTAGTTGACGCGTAATTTCGCGGGCAGCGTAGGGTTGGAGGCCTATAGTAACATCCAGTAAACGTTTAATCAGCTTTTCTTCTGGTACTTGTTCAATATCCATTCCCCCTGCAACAGAGGCTAGGAAAACGGGTTGTCTGTTGGCACCATCAATGGCTATAGCAATATAGATTTCTTGTTGAATGTTTATTTTTTCTTCGATTAGGACTCGTTCAACTTTGCAGCCTTTAATCTCAGTTGTCAGTAACTCTTGCGCTTTAGTAACGGCATCCTGAGGTTCTGAAGCAAACTTGATGCCACCCGCCTTACCACGCCCTCCTGAAAGAACTTGAGATTTAATTGCTACGGGACCTGTTTTTTCAACAAAAGCGGCGACGCCTTCAATTCCAGCAAAAACAGCCCCTTTAGGCACGGGAATTCCATTATTAAGGAAAATTTCTTTGGCCATGTATTCGTAGAGTTTCACCTAAACAATCATCCTTTCGCAATATTTTTAATCACCTAGAACACTAAAAGTATCTAATGCAAATTTTATGCCATTGAAATGAGGAGAAAAAGAGACGGAATAAGTACATTTTTAGTACATTTCGTCTCTTTAATGCAAAGCAATCTTAAAAAAATCAATAAAGCGTTTCATTAAAGTTCCATTAGTGTTTCTGTGTTGTTTCAAGTGTTTCAACAATTAGTTATCTTTGAAGCGATCACCTTTGCAAGGTTCAGAAATACACCGAGCTTTTCGTCACTTCAATGGAGGGATTAGGTAAGCTTGTTTTCTTTGAGTTTTCTCCAAAGAGTAGTGCGGCTAATTCCCATTCTTTTAGCCGCCTCAGACTTGTTACCTTTGACACTCTTTAAAATACGCTGTAATTCTTCCTGTTCCACAGTTATAAGTTCAGCAGGGGAAGATCTTTCAAATAAAGAAATCAGCAAATTTTCGTAGTCAGCCTCTTTGTAAAGCGCTGCAAAGCGTTCGATGATATTCTTTAATTCTCTGATATTTCCTGGCCAATTATGCGTTTTAAGTAAAGGATGCTGGGAAATTTCTGTGATTTCACTCTCGGAGAGATCTTGACAAGCTTCTGTGAGAAACTTTTTAGCTAGTAGGGGTATATCTGATTTGCGAAGTTGTAGAGCTGGAAGACGAAGTTCTAAGACGTTAAGCCGGTAATATAAATCCTGACGGAACTCACCTTTTTCAACCATTTCCCACAAATTTTTATTTGTGGCAGACAATACTCGAATATTGACCGGTCTTATGCGGTCGCCGCCAATTCGCAGAACTTCATGTTCTTCTAAAACTCTCAAGAGTCGAGATTGTAGGGGCATGGAGATTTCGCCAATTTCGTCTAAAAAAACTGTCCCCTCATGCGCAAGTTCAAAAAGACCAAGCTTTCCACCTTTTTTAGCTCCGGTAAAGGCACCTTCTTCATAACCAAAAAGTTCGCTTTCTAGTAAGTTGTCGGGAATTGCGGCACAGTTAATAGTGACAAAAGGATGGCGGGAACGGTGTCCAGCATTATGAATGCTTTGAGCAAAAAGTTCTTTGCCGGTTCCAGATTCACCGGTGATTAAAACAGAGGAATCTTTTTTTGCGTACAAAAAGGCCTCGCGTTTAACTTTTAGCATTGAATCACTGTTACCAACTATATCTTTTAAAAATGTTTTGGCAATAAAACCCTTTTTATAAAGTCCTTTGCGAATTTTCTCTTCGGCTTCCTGGATGATACCAACATCTTGGAACGTTGCCACTGCTCCAACAGCTTCACCGTTAAGTAAAATTGGTATGCGGTTAATGACGATTTGGGTGTTTTTTAGTGATTGAACTTGATTGAGTTCTGGCTGACAGCTTTTAATGACTTTAGTGAGATTGGCAGTAGGAAAAACTTTTTCAATAGATAGACCAAGGACTTGCAGACCTGAGGTACCGATAATATGTTCGGCACTGGGATTGAAAACGGTAATGATGCCGTTTCTGTCGACACCTATGATACCTTCATAAGTAAAACCTAATATTGCCCGTAATTCCTCGGCCTTTCTGGCTTGTACTTGCTTAGTAAAGACCATTTGAGTGGCAGCATCTAAAGCCCGAGTGACACCGTCGTGAGAATAGATGAAAATTCCTTTGATTTTACTGTTCAGGGTAACCTCCATCACTAGGCTTCCCCCGATGACGACACCTATGTCTTCTTTTTCTAGTTGGATTAGGACATCTTGGATATCCTTCTCTTGTAAAAAAGTAAATTGTTGAATAGTAATGTTTAATAACCCAGAAATTTCATCTAAAGCAGAAATCTTTTTCTCATATGTAATAATAGCCACAGTATCTGCATATTTTTTGGCTTCATTGAGTGCGGTTAAAATATCAAAGCCAGTTACTTTGATCTCAATTAATGGGCTAGTTAGGTGTTGAGAGAGAAGTTTGGCATTGCCTCCAGCAGACAAGAAAACATCGGCTTCACCGTTTTTTTCCATAGCTTGCGCTTTTTCCAAGGCATCCTCAAATAGACTGTCAATCGTTAATATACGGACAGGCTGAGGTGCTTTATAATGGAGCTGTTTTATGAATGAAGTTAAAGCATGATAACTGAAAACGGCAATGGTTGGTTCTGCTTTTTGCACTTCTTGCATATATAAGTCCCTTCTTCCAAGTGAGATATTAGAGATTGGATAAATATTTCGTTGAGGTCTTGGCTGATTCCTCAATTTTAGGTAAACGTTCAGCAAAGTTATAGTTAGGCTGTCAATATTTAGTTTATAAAATTCAAGTTGGAACACTACGAAATTCATGTTAAAATAAGGCTATGTTATTTTAATGTATCTTCATTTGCAACATAGGATTTAGGGAGGCGGAGAAAATTTCGTGCTCTAATTCAGGTAATGTAGCTAAGTTAGCAGCTACAGGTATAATCTTGGCTGGTGGTAAAAATTCCCGAATGCAAAAAAATAAAGCGTTTCTTGAGCTGGGAGGACGTTCTCTGGTAGAAAGGAGCTTAGAAGTTCTGCAAAATATTTTTGCCGAAGTACTGATTAGTAGTAATCAACCTGAATTATTCGAGTCCTATGGGGTGCGTATCTTTCCCGATTTGATTAGGGATAAGGGTCCTTTAGGGGGTTTGTATACTGGTCTCACCACAGCCGTCCATGAGGTTAGCTTTTTCGTGGCATGTGATATGCCGTTTCTACAAGAGAATGTAATCCGCTATTTAGCTCAGTATGTTAATGAATTTGATGTAGTGGTACCTCAAGAGGAAGTAGGTCTACATCCTTTACATGCTTTTTATCGGCGTAGTTGTTTGCCATTCATTGAAGATAATCTTCAAGCACAGCGCTTGAAAGTTAGTGATTTCTATTCTCACTGTCAGGTTCGATATGTAAAGTTCTCGGAATTAGCACCTTTTGGTAATCTTTCTAAAATATTTTGCAAGATTAATACTCCTGAAGAATGGGCTGACATACAGAAACTGGATTCAGTATAATTGTTTATTTGCTCTTTTTATCTTATAACATTTATGACAAAAGATAAAATCCTCAGGGTGGATCTGTTAAACTATTAAAGCTAAAAGGAGAGCTATTCATTGAAAAAGATTGAAGCTATTATTAGGCCTGGAAAGTTAGAAACTATCCAGAATGAATTGGAACGTCAAGGAATTCATGGGTTAACCGTTTCTCAAGTTTTAGGTTTTGGCAGGCAAAAAGGACATTCGGAAATTTATCGAGGAAATGAAGTACAAGTCCGCTTGTTACCAAAGGTTAAGGTCGAAGTTGTTGTAAAAGATGAACTTTTGGAAAAGGTAATTAAAATTTTTGTGGAAACAGCAAAAACTGGTCAAGTTGGTGACGGAAAGATTTTCATTAGTAACGTGGAAAAAGCTGTTCGTATTCGTACTGGTGAAGTGGATGAAGAGGCACTATAATTAATGCACAATGCACAATTAAATTATAAATTATAAATTATGAATTGAATACTACCACTCCGAAACTGGACAGCCTAAAGCTAAGGGGCTAAGGCGACCAGGCTAGTGCTAAATACACTCGGGTATTGCTGGAAACGGCAATATCTCCTCTGGGAAAGGAGTCTGCAAAATGCGGGAGAACTCCGCGGTTTTACAGACCGCGGGGTTTTTGTTGTGCGCCACGCATGGCGATTTAATATGTAGAGAAATGGGGAAACCTTGTGCAAGATCAATTTAAACGCCAGATTGAATATCTGCGAATTTCGGTTACTGATCGCTGCAACCTACGTTGTAGGTATTGCATGCCAGAAAATGGAGTAGACTGGATGACCCATGAAGCTATTCTAACGTTTGAAGAGATTTTGCGTATCATAAAGATCAGTACTCGGCTTGGTTTTAAGCGCTTTCGAATTACTGGTGGAGAACCTTTAGTACGAAAAGATATTTTAAGTTTTTTACAGCAAGCGTCGGAAATACCTAGTGTAGAGGACTTAATGCTGACAACGAATGGCATCTTATTAGCGGAGTACGCTCTTGAACTAAAAAAGGCAGGAGTAAAGCGGGTAAATATAAGTTTAGATACGTTGGATACCCAACGATTTCGAGAAAATACCCGGGGTGGAGAACTAGAGAAAGTTTTGCAAGGGGTATTACGATCGCGAGAGGTTGGTTTAGACCCTGTGAAACTCAATGTGGTTGTCATACGATCTTTCAATTTAGATGAGCTAGCTAAATTTTTGGAATTGGCACGTCAATCTCCGATTCACGTGCGGTTTATTGAATTAATGCCTATTGGGGCTAGCGCTGATTCTAGTGCCGATTTTGTTTCAATTGGGGAGATGAAAGATAGTTTAGGATTGTCAGGCTTAGAAGTAAAAAAGGATATTCTCGGAGGTGGACCAGCCGAGTATATTCGACCTGAGGGTTATCAAGGAAGCATTGGTTTTATTAGCGCTCTAAGCCAGCACTTTTGTGATACCTGTAATCGTGTGCGTTTAACTGCTGATGGTAAGTTGCGTCCTTGTTTGCATAGTCCTCAAGAAATCGATTTAAAAGGTCTTTTAAGAACTGGAAAAACCGACTCCGAAATAGCGGATGTTTTTGCAACTGCCGTTTGGCATAAACCAGCTGAACATCACATGAATGATCAACCCTGGCAGGATAAACGGGTAATGTCTCAGATTGGGGGTTAACAAAATGGATTTAACCCATTTTGACGAGGACGGAAGAGCTCGAATGGTCGACGTTAGTGCTAAGGTTGAAACTGCTCGTACAGCAGTCGCCACTGGTCACGTAGAGATGCAACCAGAAACTCTGCAAAGAATCAGAGCCGGTCAAATCGCTAAGGGTGATGTTTTAGCAGTAGCACAGGTGGCTGGAATTATGGCAGCTAAACAAACCGCCTACTTGATTCCTATGTGCCATCCTTTAGGCCTTACCAGTGCTAAATTAAATTTTGAATTCGTCAATTATACTCGAATTCAGATTGAGGCCATCGTTAAGGTTACTGGAAAAACCGGGGTGGAAATGGAGGCGTTAACTGCTGTTAGTGTTGCAGCTCTGACAATTTATGATATGTGTAAGGCTATCGACAAAACCATGGTTATTGGGAACATTTGTTTACTGGAAAAGTTGGGCGGTAAAAGTGGGCACTATATAAGAGCGTAAGCAAGTTTGGGTGGTTTTCGTGGAGACGATTAAATCAAGAGTGTGATTCTGTGGGAATAGAAGTTCTACCTACAAATTATTTCACTGACTTAGAGGGAGGAAAATTAAGATGGGTAAGATCATAGCTGTATGTACCAGCGAAAAAAAGGGGACGCGCAAAAAGAATGTCGGGACAGGTACGATGAAAGTAAACTTTGGTTTGGAAGGAGATGCGCACGGAGGGGACTGGCATCGCCAAATTAGTCTATTAGCGATGGAAAGCATCAATAAAATGCAAGAAAAAGGCTTAGATGTTGGTCCAGGGGATTTTGCCGAAAACTTCACTACTGAAGGAATTGAGTTGCCTACCTTACCTATAGGCACAAAATTGCGGATTGGAGAAAATGGGCTTGGGGAAGTTACTCAAATAGGTAAGGAATGTCATACAAAGTGTGCTATCTTTTACCAAGCAGGTGACTGCGTTATGCCTAAAGAGGGTATTTTTATCAAAGTCTTAGAAGGTGGACAAGTACAAGTGGGGGACGGAATTGAGGTGCTTTCCTAAATGATAAAAGTTGGCGTTATCACCGCCAGTGATAAAGGTTCACAAGGGGAAAGGGAGGATCTTTCCGGCCCTGCTTTAAAAGAGCTTGTTCGAGATATTCAAGGAGAGGTTATCGAATATATAATTTTGCCGGATGATCAAAAATTGTTGGCTGAAAAAATGTGTAGTTGGTGCGACGAGCTTGAATTGGATTTAATCTTAACAACTGGTGGAACAGGATTTTCGGAGCGCGACGTTACGCCTGAAGCAACGTTAGCTGTAGCTGAGCGATTAGTTCCGGGAATTGCAGAAGTCATGCGTGCGGAGAGTTTGAAAGTAACACCTAAGGCTATGTTAAGCCGGGCGGTGGCGGTTCTGCGTAAGCGGACCTTAATTATTAATCTACCTGGAAGTCCAAAAGCAGTGCGCGAATGTTGGTCGGCTATTGCGTCAGCTTTGCCTCACGGGATACAAATTCTGAAAGGTGAAGCAAGTGAATGCGCTTCTTCAGAAGTCAGCGTTCAGAAGCCAGAGGCCTGAGCGAGGTTAGAGGTACGATGCGCGAAGTTCGATTTTTGAGACTTCAAATCAGATGTTGAAGCTTGAAATTCGTGCCTCTATTTTCCCCTGCTTGTCACCCCTGTCCCTTTGTTGCGTATAGTATAGTAGCAAACGTAGTGCGGGGGTGAGACGGTTTGAAAGCCATAGCTTTTGTAGATTATGAAAATATTTGGACTGGATTAGCAGAACGCGGATTGAACTTAACCCCAGAGCAACTTGTGCATTCCATACAACAATTTGCAGAGCACTCAGGTGATGATTTATTGGCAATCTATTTATTTGCCAATTTTGATCGGGAGGAATTTTGGCGAATGCAAACAACCTTCGAAAAAACTAATGTTTTTACTAGGCATGTTTATGGGAAAAATAACTTTTCGAAAACTGCTTTGCGTCATAATGCTGCAGACTTAGAACTTATGCTCGAGGCACAGGAAATATTGTTAACGCGACCAGCAACTGTTGATTTGTTCATTCTACTCACAGGTGATGGAGACTTTTTACCATTAATTCGTAAAATACGTTCCTGGGGAAAAGAAGTTAAAGTTGTTGGAGTGGAGGGTAGTGTTAGTCAAACTTTACAACCATATTGTGCAAATTCAGAGGTTTTTAATGAATTATTTGCCAGTGGTTCAAAAGTTGGGTATAATGCTACCCAAGACTTAGATCAAGGAATTCAGATCATAGGGCATTTACAAACGAGATTGCCCTATGTAGCCTCCACTAAGGCAAGGGCAGCCTTGAGTGAACAATTAGGGCTTTCAATTCCACAAGTTAAGGAACTTATTAGCTTGACTCGCAAAGAGGGAATACTGATCGAACGAGAACATCCAGATGTTAGTTTGAAGATTGGTAGGACGAAAATCTATTTGCTTAAGCTTGAACACCCCAAAGTGAAGCAGGCTCTAGGTTCAATGTATGATGAGGTGAGTCAAAGATACATTAAATTGAATACTGTGAGCTATTATGAATAAAACTAGCTAAGTTTGGTAATTCTAGATTGTAGTGTTATTAAAGAGTCGGCTCTGGGCAGGGTGGCCAATAACCTTAGGTAGTTCAACTGAGAATAAGAGCGAGTAATAACGAGATAGACTGTGTATTATGGCGCTAATCTTAGTTGGTTGACTGTCAGGTGGTTTGCTTTCCCTACGCCTGTTGCATATTATTATACCTAGGTGTTAGCACTCGACTGAGATGAGTGCTAACAAACTACAAAAAAACAAATTTAAGGAGGGACTTTTCTAGATGAACATTAAACCTCTTGCAGATCGGGTAATTATTAAAGCACTCCCGATGGAAGAAAAGACTAAAAGCGGGATTATTATGCCTGACACTGCCAAAGAAAAGCCACAAGAAGGCGAAGTAGTAGCAGTCGGACCGGGGAAAATTGAAAAAGGTGTGCGTATTGCTTTGGATGTCAAAGTGGGAGATCGCGTGATTTATTCAAAGTATGCTGGTACCGAAGTAAAGTATGATGAAGTTGAATATCTTATTCTTAAAGAGTTAGATGTTTTGGCGATTGTTGGTTAATTTTAAGTAATATAAATATTAAGGAGGAAATAAACAATGGCAAAACAAATAATTTTTAATGAAGAAGCTCGCCATGCTTTGGAACGCGGCGTTAATGCTTTAGCTGAGGCCGTTCGCGTTACTTTAGGCCCTAAAGGACGCAATGTTGTATTAGATAAAAAATTCGGTTCTCCTCTGATTACCAATGACGGTGTTACGATTGCTCGAGAAATCGAACTTGAAGATCCTTTTGAAAATATGGGAGCTCAATTAGTTAAAGAAGTAGCTACCAAGACCAATGATGTAGCTGGTGACGGAACCACTACAGCAACCGTCTTAGCCCAAGCAATTATTCGCGAAGGGTTAAGAAATGTGGCAGCTGGAGCTAACCCAATGGGTATCAAACGTGGGATTGAAAAAGCTGTTGCAGTTATTGTCGAGGAACTCAAAGCCACAGCCAAAACCATCGAGAGTAAAGAAGCCATTGCCCAAGTTGCTTCGATTTCAGCTGGTGACGTAGCCATTGGTGAACTCATTGCTGAGGCCATGGAGAAAGTTGGCAAAGACGGAGTAATTACTGTTGAAGAAGCCAAAGGAATGACGACTGAGCTTGAAGTAGTTGAAGGAATGCAATTCGATCGTGGTTATATTTCGGCTTATATGATTACTGATACTGAAAAAATGGAAGCAGTACTTAATGATGCCTTCATTTTGATTACTGATAAGAAAATTGGCGCGATCCAAGATATCTTACCAGTGTTAGAAAAGGTAGTTCAAGCAGGTCGTCAATTATTGATCATATCTGAAGATATCGAGGGAGAAGCTCTCGCTACCTTAGTTGTTAATAAACTTCGCGGAACCTTTACCTGCGTGGGTGTTAAGGCTCCTGGCTTTGGGGATCGTCGTAAGGCTATGCTCGAAGACATTGCAGTACTTACTGGTGGAACTGTAATTACGGAAGATTTGGGACTAAAACTTGATAACACAAGCCTTGAAATGCTTGGTCGTGCTCGCCAAATTCGCATAACTAAAGAGGAAACCACAATCGTCGAAGGTGCAGGTAACGCCGACGATATTCTGAAACGTGTAGAAGCGTTAAAGAAACAAATCGAAGAAACAACCTCCGATTTTGATCGTGAAAAGCTCCAAGAGCGTTTAGCTAAACTATCTGGTGGTGTAGCGGTTATTCAAGTGGGTGCTGCTACCGAAACAGAAATGAAAGAGAAAAAACTCCGGATTGAAGATGCTTTAGCCGCTACACGTGCTGCTGTTGAAGAAGGTATCGTCTCTGGTGGTGGTACTGCCCTGATTGACGCAGGTGCAGCTCTTGATAAGCTTGAATTATTTGGGGATGAAAAAACTGGCATGAATATCGTACGCCGTTCGCTGGAAGAGCCTCTGCGTCAAATTGCCAATAATGCTGGGTTCGAAGGTTCAGTCGTTGTTGAAAAAGTACGTACACACGGACGTGGTGTAGGTTTCAATGCCTTAACTACTGAATACGAAGATATGATCGCTGCTGGAATCGTTGATCCTGCTAAAGTGACTAGATCAGCTCTGCAAAATGCTGCTTCGATTGCCGCAATGCTTCTGACCACAGAATGTTTAATCTCAGATATGCCGTCTAAAGATGGCGGTGGCGGTATGCCTGGCGGAATGGGCGGAATGGGCGGAATGGGTGGAATGGGCGGCATGATGTAAGTAAATTCTGTAGCCCTTGGTGCAGGCGGGTCTGAGGACTCAAAAAACCTAAAAACACCCCAGCGGTAACATTACGGTAACATTTTCTGATAAAAAAATTAATACCTATGTGGGGTATGTCTATTCTAGAGGCTTTTCATGAGTTCACTGAACTTGCGGGAAGCCTCTTTTTTCATTGTCTTGGTGG
>JBAQMG010000005.1:0-47642 GCA_049302575.1 Desulfitobacteriaceae bacterium
GAACATCCAATAGCCCTATCCTATCCAAATCTCTAACCAACAATGTAATTAAAGGACTTGGATTCCTATTCTTTTCAGAGTATTATCGTCAAGTTACTGCGTAACCTGAGGAACCGCCGTATACCGAACGGTACGTACGGTGGTGTTATCCCGATATCGGGATAAGTGGTGTGGAAGGTCGGTCACTCAAATAATGGGTGGCCTCCTATCCGATTAGTGTTTCTCATAAGAATTACTAAAAGTTTGTTACCTATGTTCAGCTAGGTTATAATAAATTAATTTTTAAAGTTATTAAAAAAATAAACTAACTAACTAAGATTATAATTAAGTGTCCTAAATGTGGTAGATTTATCAGAAAAGGAGAGAATTTTGGTGCGACATCTAAACTACCGGTGGTTAGGCCTTATTATCCTGGCAGGAGCCTTCAGCCTTATTTATTTGGGAAATGCAATTTTTCCAGGAAGAATTACGCCTGATAGCCTGCAGTACTTTTCGATTGAACAAGCGCAACGAGCTAGAGCCTATAACTTTGTGCCCAGGTTATTATTTATAGCTAGATTTGCTCTGCAGGCAGTTGTTCTGGTTTGGCTGGTATTCTCTAACCAAGGTACAGCTATCGCCCGATGGTTAGGGCAAAGTAGTGGTAGGAACTACTGGTGGAGTATCTTGCTGTATTTTTTCCTCCTGTGGTTCTTTTTGCGCCTATTAAGTTTACCTTTTACCCTATATGGCAACTATTTTTGGCAACAGACCTGGGGATTTTCCACGCAATCCTTGGTTTCGTGGTGGCAGGATTATTTTAAAAATACAGCTTTAGATTTACTCTTTTCAACGTCTGGAGTACTACTGTTTTTTTTACTCCTTAACCGTTGGCCTAAGGTCTGGTGGGTTATCGGGGCCATGCTTTTGGCCTTTTGGCTTGTGCTTCAAAATTTCCTCTGGCCTGTCATTGTAGCCCCTATGTTTAATAACTTTCAGTCAGTGAAAGATCCTGCTGTAATAAACCTGGTAAAGGGTTTAGCCGATAAGGCGGGAATCCAAGTCCAAGAAGTGCTCGTTATGGACGCTAGCCGACGTACCACGATGGCAAATGCTTATTTCACGGGGTTAGGGAAAACGAAACAAATAGTTATTTATGATAACCTTCTCAAAAATTATCCTCTGGATGAGGTAGGAGCGGTCTTAGCACACGAAATAGGTCACTGGCAGAAGGGACATATTATCCAAGGACTAACCTTAGGGATAATAGGGAATTTCTTGGTTTGGGGTCTGCTTGCTCTGTTCCTTCGTGAATTTAAACTAACTAATGAAGTGTATGGACCACAGACTTGGGCCAGTTTACAGCTTTTTATCCTACTTATATTGTTTGTGACTAATCCGTTACAGAGCTATATCTCTCGGGAAATGGAGCAGCAGGCAGACCAAGTTTCTTTAGAATTAACTAGGAATCCTATGGCAGAGATGCGTTTGCAAATTGATTTGGCTACAAAAAATCTCTCCGATGTGTCGCCACCGGATTTCATTGTTTGGTTTGGGTATACTCATCCGCCAGCATTGAGTAGGATTAAGGCAATAGGGGAGTA
This sequence comes from Desulfitobacteriaceae bacterium, assembly GCA_049302575.1. Lineage (GTDB taxonomy): Bacteria > Bacillota > Desulfitobacteriia > Desulfitobacteriales > Desulfitobacteriaceae > JBAQMG01. Next base: position 1,584 of record JBAQMG010000005.1, read on the forward strand.
ATGGAGGCAAACTCTTTATTGCCCCAATGTGGTAATTCTGTCGAAAGCATTTCGATTATGTAAATCTGTTTTTATGTCAGTCATATCTTTATCAGAGCTATTGGACACCTCGTTCTCAGCACTCTGTGGCTTTTGGTTATCCTCTCTATTGGCTTTTCTCAGCCCCGATTTATGGGAGCGTTTTAATTGATATTCATACATAAGTTCTTGGCTGTCACGCTTTTTAAATACGATCTTTCGCGTACGCTGGACAGGAGAGAGCGGTTCAATATCCTCTATTCGTTCAGACATGGCGAAAATACCTCCCAACCAAATTTGCCTAAACAATTAATTCTTCATAAAGTTTCTAAGTCCTTTAAAGCTATTTTTGAAATGTCAGTTTAAAATAAACAATTTCCTAGAGACTCGGAAGGAGGTATTATAACTATGCTGGTAACCAATTCATACGAAGCTGATTCGATCCAAGTCCTCGAAGGTCTTGAAGCAGTCCGTAAGCGACCGGGAATGTACATAGGATCCACAGGTTCTAGGGGTCTCCATCACCTAGTTAATGAAATAGTGGATAATGCGATTGATGAAGCAACTGCTGGATTCTGTAAAAATATTGAAGTAACGCTCAATCAAAATGGGTCTATATCAGTGGCTGACGATGGCCGAGGTATTCCAGTTGAAATACATACCAAGGCTGGTATTCCCGCGGTACGGGTTGCTTTAGAAGTTCTACATGCCGGTGGTAAGTTTAATGGTGAAAGTTATAAAACATCCGGTGGATTACATGGTGTCGGAGCAAGTGTTGTTAATGCGTTGTCAGCTTATATGTTAGTAGAGATTAAGCGGGGCGGTAAATTATATCGGGTTGAGTACCAAGATGGAGGTAAGCTCAAAAGCGATTTAAAAATTGTTGACACGCGTGTAAAGGGAACTGGTACCACTGTTGTTTTTAAGCCAGATCCAACAATTTTTAAAGATACGACTCATTTTTCCTTTGATACCGTAAAAAACAGACTACAGGAACTTAGCTTTTTAAATTCCGGCCTTACGATTATGATTAATGATCATAGAGGAGTAGTTAAGTCGGAAACCTATCGGGCTAATACTGGTTTGATTGGATTTGTGGAGCATCTTAACAAAGAATTAGAACGTTCACCCGTCCATAATAAACCGATCTATTTAAGAGCAGAAAAAGATGGGACAATAGTTGAGTGTGCCCTTCAATATAATAATTCGGAAAATGAAGCTCTTTTTTCTTACGTTAATAATATTTCCACAATCGAAGGCGGGACTCATGAATCTGGTTTTAGAACGGCTTTAACTAGGGTGTTTAATACCTACGGTAAAAAAGCGAATATTTTGAAACCAAAAGATGATAACTTAATAGGCGACGATTTGCGTGACGGTCTTTGTTGTGTCTTATCTGTTAAAATGCAGGAGCCACAGTTTGAAGGTCAAACCAAGACAAAACTAGCTAACAGTGAAATCGAGGGGCTTGTGCAGGCCCTTGTGAGCGAAGGGCTTAATGATTTTTTTGAGAAGAACCCCAGTGTTGCTAAAGAAGTGATCGGTCGGGTTCTAACAACGGCACAGGAGCGTTGGGATGCCAAGAAGGAAAAAGAATTAAAGAAGAAGACTAAGGATGCTCAAAAAAAAGCGATCAGTGGTAAATTAGCGGCCTGTTCCGAACGTGATAAAGAAAAAAATGAACTTTTTTTGGTAGAAGGGGATAGTGCTGGTGGTTCGGCAAAACAAGGACGTGATCGGCGCTTTCAGGCCATTCTTCCTTTGAAAGGGAAAGTTCTTAATGTCTATAAAGCCAAACTTGAAAAAGTCCTTGCTAATGAGGAAATTCAAGCCATAATTACGACTATTGGCTGTGGAATCGGTAAGAGTTTTGAATTGGCTAAATGTAATTACGCAAAAATTATTATAATGAGCGATGCCGACATAGATGGAGCACATATTCGAGCGTTGTTGCTTACCTTCTTCTATCGATATATGAAACCGTTGATAATCAACAATCGAGTTTTTATCGCCCAACCACCGCTTTTTAAGGTCGAAAACAAGAAAATGTTGCGCTACGCTTATATTGATGAAGAATTACAGAATGTATTAAAGGAAGTGGGCAAAGCGTCGGCTAGGGTGCAGCGTTATAAAGGCCTTGGTGAAATGAATCCTGGTCAACTTTGGGAAACTACATTAGATCCGGCGAACAGGCGAATGATTCAAGTCACTGTCGAAGATGTATTAGAGGCCGAGCATATGCTTAAAGTTTTAATGAGCGATGACGTAGAGCCACGGAAGGAGTATTTAATGGAAAACATTGTATTCGGGGAAGGAGACCTGTGATGAGTGTCCCCTCCGAAAATATTACCCAACGTCCTTTTGAAGAAATCTTACCGGAAGCCTTCCTGAGTTATTCCAAATTTGTAGCCCTTCACCGTGCTATACCGGATGTGCGCGACGGACTTAAGCCAGTTCATCGACGCATCCTTTTTTCGATGAATGAGTTGGGAATGCATCCGGATAAACCCTATAGTAAAGCAGCTCGACTGATCGGAGACTGTATGGCAAAATATCATCCCCATGGAGATTCTTCTATTTATGAATCTGCAGTTCGAATGTCGCAACCCTGGGCCAGCCGCTACCCTTTTGTGGATGGTCATGGGAACTTTGGTTCAATAGATGGAGATTCCGCTGCTGCTATGCGGTATACGGAGATGCGTATGTCACCCTTAGCCTTGCTTATGGTTCAAGATATAGAAAAAAATACGATTGCTTTTAAGCCAAATTACGATGAAAAACTTAAAGAGCCGATCGTCTTACCGTCCCCCATACCAAATATCTTACTCAACGGTGGGTCTGGCATAGCTGTTGGAATGGCTAGTAATATGCCACCTCATAATCTTAAAGAGGTGATTGAAGGCGTTTTACTTCAAATAGATAACCCAAAGGTAACTGTAGGCGAATTAATGCAGAAAATCCCTGGTCCGGATTTTCCAACTGGCGGATTTATTATCGGTACGGCAGGGATCGAGGAAGCTTATAACACAGGCCGCGGAAAAATAATTATCAGGGCTAAGGCTGTCCTTGAAGCTTCTAGAAATGGCAAAAGTCTGATTGTTGTGACTGAAATGCCGTATGGACTGAGTAAGTCTACTTTAGCCAGTAAAATTGAGCAACTCGCAGAGGATAAGATCAGCGGTATAGCTGAGGTTCGGGATGAAAGCGATCGTGAAGGGATTAGATTGGTTGTCGAATGCCGCAAGGATGCAGATGCCCAACTCATTCTGAAACAGCTATATAAGGAAACTGAGTTGCAAAAAACCTTTGGAATCATCAACTTAGTCATAAGTACGAAGGGCACTCCTGAAGTTATGGGATTAAAACAAATTATTGCAGCCTTTATTGAACATCGCAAACAAGTCGTAACCCGGCGAACGAAATACGAACTGGCCAAGGCCAAAGCAAGGGCACATATTCTTGAAGCTATCGTTGTGGCAATCAACAAATTAGATGAAGTAATAGCTATTATTCGGGCAAGTAAAAACCCAGCACAAGCCAAATTGAGACTGATGGAACGCTTTGATTTTACTGAGATCCAAGCCCAGGCTATCTTAGATATGAAGTTGCAGCATTTAACCAACCTAGAGCTAGAGGGAATTAAGCAGGAGTATGAGGCTATTCTTAAGCTGATTGCTTCACTTGAGGAAATATTAGCCGATATATCAAAGGTTTATGCCATCATCAAAAATGAGTTAAAAGAAATTTCTAGTAAGTATAGTGATGATCGCCGAACTAAACTACTCTCTAGCGAAGCTGCCGCTGCAACGGATATGACTATTTTTGAAGATCCCGAAAAACCGATCGTAGTTTTTATGACAGATCAAAATTTTATCAAACAAATGCCGACGCAAAGCCGTAAGATACCTAACTTGAGTTTTAAAGATGGCGATTATGTATCAAGTAGGGTTACATGTTCGTCTCGAGACACGTTGTTTCTTTTCAGCGATCAAGGGAAAGCTTATCCACTTTCAGCCAAGCTTCTCTCAGAAGGGAGTGGGAAGGATCATGGTGTTTCCGTTAGGAGTTTTGTGCAAATTCCAGAGGGTGAGCGGATCATAGATTTAGTTCCTGTGAAGGATTTTGAAGCAAATAATCATTTTCTGTTTGTTACGAGGGGGGGGCAAGTTATGAGAACTCCCGTAACCGATTATATAAATGCTCGTTCATCGGAGGCCATGACCATTAAAGAGGGTGACGCACTAGTAAGGGTTTTTCGTACTAAGGGGAAAAATAATTTGATAATTGCCACCGCACAAGGCCAGTTCATCCGTTTCCCTGAAAGTGAAATTAGTCCTATGGGGCGAAAATCCAGAGGGGTGAAGGGAATAACCTTAGCTTCGAAGGATTTTGTTAGGGATGCTCTTGTCTTGGAGAGTATCGATCAGGATATTATTATAGCGACAGAACGAGGATATGTTAAACGCTCAAGTTTAGACGAGTTTAAACCACAAGGCCGAGCTGGAAAAGGCATCGCCTTTGGGAAAATCGAGATAAACAAAACGGGACTGTTGGCAGGGATCCATATGGTTAGAGAATCTACAATTTCGTTTATTCAAAAAAGCGGAACTGTGACTGTAGTTAAGCTAGGAGATTTACAACTAGAGAATCGAGCGAAACCTGGGGTGCCGATGGTTGGTGTCCTATTTGATGATTATGTAGTAAAGAGTATTTAACTGCAAGTTATAAACAGACCCCTCAATGATAGATGCCTCTAACATTGGGGGTCTGTTTATGTTCTGATAATCACTTTTCGCCTAGATTCTCGTCTTAATCCTTTCAATCGCTTGAAGGGTATTTTCACGAGTGCCAAAAGCCGTTAAACGGAAATAACCTTCTCCATTCGCCCCAAAGCCTGCGCCTGGAGTTCCTACAACTTGTGCATCCTTCATCAGTTTATCAAAGAACTCCCAAGAGCCCATATTGTTCGGGGTTTTCATCCAGATGTAGGGCGCATTGACTCCACCGAATACACTATAACCGGCATCTTTTAAGCCCTCTCTGATAATTCGAGCATTTTCCATATAGTAATCAATGGTTTCCTTGATCTGCTGCTTTCCTTCTTCTGAGAATACAGCGACTGCTCCCGCTTGAACAGGATATGACACTCCATTGAACTTTGTGGTTTGTCTTCTTAGCCATAATTGGTTAAGACTATATGCTTGTCCCTTAGAATCATAGACCTTGACTTCCTTCGGAACAATCGTATAGGCACAACGGGTTCCGGTAAAGCCTGCGGTTTTAGAGAAACTTCGGAACTCAACGGCGACTTCTCGGGCACCCTCAATCTCAAAGATACTGTGTGGCACGCCTTCTTCCCGTATAAACGCTTCATAAGCCGCATCGAACAAAAGGATTGAACGATTTTTTCGTGCATACTCCACCCAAAGTGTCAGTTCCTCTTTAGAAAGCGTCATCCCAGTCGGGTTATTTGGAAAACAGAGATAGATCAAATCCACTCGTGTCTCAGGAAGGGAAGGCTTCATACCATTTTCTTCTGTGCACGGGAGATACACAATGTTTTCATATTGTCCTTTTTCACTATTGAACAGTCCTGTTCGCCCAGCCATTACATTGCTATCAACATATACTGGATAAACTGGATCGGTAACTGCCATAATATTATCCACTCCGAAAAGCTCCTGAAAATTTGCCGTATCACTTTTCGCTCCATCACTCACGAAGACTTCAGTGACAGAGAGTTCGACTCCACGAGGGATAAAATCATTTTCGATAATTTTTTCAATCAAAAACTGGTAGCCTTGCTCTGGACCGTACCCTCGAAAGGTTTCTGAATTTCCCATCTCTTCGACACCCTTTTGCATCGCCTCGATGACTGCGGGGGGCAGGGGACGTGTTACATCACCGATGCCCAGTCTGATAATATCGGCCTCAGGATTGTCTGTTTTAAATTGGTTTACTCTGCGGGCTATTTCGGAAAAAAGATAGCTCCCTGGTAACTTAAGATAGTTCTCATTCACAAGTGCCATATGTAATCAAACTCCTTCTTGTATTCTACTTCATATGTGATAAATTATATAAATATTAAATTTAGAATAATTTATGAAAATACACTAACAATTTTTCCTTCTTGAGGTGGTGGCATAATAAACACTCTCCTTTTTAAATAATTTATCAGGTTTTTTTAGTTCTTCAACAATAAAGTCGATTATGTTATTATTTTACCTACTTTACATAATATCTATTATGGGACCCATATTTTTTTTCAACTACTCCTGAATTTCTATATTCAGTTAGGTGGTTTATTATCTTTAAGACTTTGGTTTAATCTTGAAGCTGCGTTTTGAATTTTTAAAATTAGAAGAAACTTTCTTCTTATCTTCGATATTTAATAAAATATCATCGATTTTAATTCCTATGTAATCTACATCTTGCTTTTCAATACATTGACAGCAATTATCGCAGATTTTTTGAGGATTAAGTTCACAATGATCACATTCACCGCATTCTGTACATAAGTGATCTTCTAATATACAGGATTCGCCAAGCCTTTTCATTAACTAAAAGCTCACTTTCAAATAGTTTTTAATATTTTACTAAAAACCTGAACCGCAAATTGTGTTTTTACCTAACATGGGTATTATATCTAATTCAAAGTTCTAGGGCAAGTTGATGAGGTGTTCATCATTGATAATTTTGCCAAACGACTAAAAACGAATACGGATTAATCCAATTTCCATTGGGAAGCTCGATTCCAAAATGAAGATGATCTGGTGTCGTTAGAGCATCTCCTGTATGCCCCATCGCTCCAAGATACTCTCCTTTTGTTATTCTTTGTCCAATTTTAAGTTGAGCGGCAATCTTTTGAAGATGAGCATAATAATAATAGTTTCCATCATCTCCGCGAACTCCGACTCTTTCCCCCCCTAGCCTATTCCACCCCAATTGTTCTATTTTACCAGAACAAACACTGATAATAGGTGTTCCTTCCTTGCCAAATAAATCAGTGCCCTCATGTTTTCTTTTGCCCCCTTCTCTATCAGCGCCGTAATTATCCTCAAACCAGACATCGCCGGAGACTGGAAAGTAATATAGCGTGGGCTTGAAGTAAGGATAATTGATTAATATTAATTTTCTCTGTTTAATTAGTTTTTGAGAATTAGTATTTAACGAACCCCAATTAAGGCCCAATAATGTTTTATTGCTGATTTGCTGAGTAAAATACCAAGCTTCATTTTCTGGGAGGCTAGACTTAATGGCAAGTAAATCCAACCAAGCAATAGGTGATAACTTATTTCCTTCAGCTTGACATTGCAAAACCAATTTAGGTGAAATATTTGGTAAATAGGTATAAACTTCATCAGGAATTCGCTTGTGTTGATGTAGAAACATCCAAGCACAAATTGCTAAGATGAATAATATTAATAGTTGTTTAAACTTAATTAACATTGTCATTCCCCTTTCCCCCTCTAAAAATATTATGGAGAATTGGGCGAATACAGACCATAAATGCTGTCTTGATGAGTATATTTAATTACTTGCAATTGTTGAGATTGCACAAGGTATATAGATTGTCTGCCCAGGGATAATGGTGCTATTTGCCAATGAATTAAAACTCATGATTTTCAGAACAAGTGTACGTGTATCCATATGTATTCCAGTGTTCTCTGCTAATCCCCAAAGAGTATCACCGTACTGAACAACTGTAGGTTGATAAATTAGCTGTTCGGCTGGTACAGGTATGTTTATCCAAATGAAATGAACTGTGATAATTAAAAATAACAATAATGCAAAACTTTTAAATCTTTTAAGACGTTGTTTTTGACGTCCACGATGGGTTGGCAATCGTAAGTTTACTGAAGAAGTACCAGTTGCCATAACTTGATTAATCATGCTATTACTCCATCCTTTCAACCTATAACGAACATGTGTTCCTAAATAGATTATATTCAGAACAAGAGTTCCAGTCAAGAGGTCTGCGAACATTTGTTTGCACTTTATTTTAGGTAATGATACAATAACTTTAAAATAAATGTTAGCGGGGTGATGAAAATTTCTTATCAGGATCTGAGCCAGCGCCAATCAGAAATCTTAGAGTTTATTAAAAAAGAGATTCGTCAAAAAGGCTATCCACCCTCTGTTAGAGAAATTGGTGACGCTGTAAAATTGATGTCTAGTTCAACAGTTCATGGGCATCTTCAGACGTTGGAGGAAAAAGGATATATTCGTCGTGATCCAACAAAACCCAGAGCTATTGAAATATTAGATGGTTCAAGCGGTTTAAATATTAAGAAACAAATAGTACATGTTCCGATTGTTGGACGGGTGACGGCAGGACAACCTATTTTAGCCGTAGAAAATATTGAAGATACTTTTCCCCTGCCTGCGGAATTTGTTCGAGATGAAACGGTCTTCATGCTCAAGGTTTGGGGTGAAAGCATGATTGAAGCCGGTATTCTGGACGGCGATCAGATCCTAGTTCGCCAACAAAGTACAGCTCGAAACGGGGATATTGTTGTTGCGATGATTGGTGATGAGGCTACAGTTAAACGTTTTTACAAAGAAAAGACGCTTATTCGTCTTCAACCAGAAAATTCTACAATGGAGCCTATCTACTCCCAAGATGTAGTAATTCTTGGCAAGGTAATCGGTGTTTTTCGAATTTTGCATTAAACTAGAACTTAACCCTAACAAAAACCGCGCTAGATTTTCGTATGGTTTTGTGCAGTTTTTTGTTATTTTCTTGAAAGTGAGGTGCAAAACTTCCGATTATCCCCTTCAAGAACCATCTCCATTTAAAACACCAGTATTAATAACCCTGGAGAATTCTCCAGGGTTATTATGGTTATTAAGTTCTATTCTTTATGAATAACAATACTTCCACCTTCTAAGACAGTACTTGGTGCCTCCGTATCATCGGCTCCTTTTCGGTTATCGTATACAATATTTTCTGTTACTTTATCCCAGATTTTAATCCTAAATTTGTCGGTTACCCCTCCACCTGATACCTGCCCATCGATAGCAGTTAGTAGAAAACCATAGTTTCCTAAGCCGTTGATGGTGCCAGCACCTTTATATTGCGCTTTTGAGCCAGCTATAACTAACCAGTCGTAGCTGGTACTATGAAAGTTCAGATTCCCTATCTTAAACTGGAACTCCGTCTGCCCAATAGGCACATTGGCACCTTTTAGGTATTTAGCTACAAAACCGAAGTTTGCTCTTCCTGTCAAAGATTGGTTAGCAATATAAGCCCCTTCTGGTGAGTTGAACCACCCTCCGCCAGTCACAAATCCAGCGCCAGGATCGTAAACCACAGCATAACTATAAACGGAATAATCTGAGGCACCGTCTTGATCAGTCAACGTTACCTTAACAGTAAATACACCTGCTGCAGCATACGCATGACTACCCTTAACTGAACCGAAACCATTAACTTCACTTACAGCACCTTGAGTGGAAGTACCGTCGCCCCATTCCCATACTGCCGTATGGGTGTCGAGCGTGCCTGGGTCTGTAAAGTCCGCCTTGACATTAACTTCAGTATTGACAGATATAGGGTCTAGGGGAGCCTGAACTATCCCCAAATCTGGAGCTAAATTATTTACCTGAAGATTAAAGGTACTAGTGCTTATCCCGCCATACCCGTTGTCAGCGGTGATGGTGACAATCTGGCTCTGGCTAGGACCGTCAGCTGTTATATTGGTCCAATTCCAGGTACCGTTACCATTGTTAACGACAGTCCCGACAGAAGCGCTGAGGGTAATCGGGTAATTATTGGGGTCTGAAATCGTGCCACTGTTCTCAGCCGTTTGTCCCTCATCGACTACTAGGTTAGCAAAGTTGGTAATTATTTTAGGAGGGAGAACACCATATCGTAGATTCAGATCATAAAGAATTGGAGAACCATCGCCTGAAACTATCTGCAACTTGGTCTCCACCTGAAGAAATCTACCCTTGGGTGTCTGTTGCAAAATAATTCCATTAGAAACTGTCTCCCAGGCAGACCAATTAGATTGATCGTTAGAAGAACGCACTTTGACAGTGACGGAGGTTCCTGCAGGTTCGTAACTATTCCAAATTACCTTTCTCCATGGCATATTATCCTGTAGGGAATCTTGGATAACCGTCCAGGTTCCTACCTTGGTCGTTAAATTCCTGGCCACTATCCCAGTCATGTCACTGTAACTGTAGTGTCCCCCAGTTTCTGGGAGATTTTTTCGGAGGTCAACAGTATTTGAAGCAGGGTCAATCCGTTTAATAGCTTGATCGCCAAAACCGCAAGCCCAGACTTTCCCATCGGCATCGACCGCCACCCCAGTTGTATGGAATTGATAACCGACTATATCTCTACCATTCATCTTGATGGTAGCCTTAAGATTTCCCTCGTGGTCATAACGTCGCACTAATCCACCATCTAATTCCGTAGCAACCCAAATATCATTATCACTGGTTACAGCTACCCCTTTTGTCATGTCTAAATCATCACTAACTATCAGTAAATCCTGTTCTAGTGTCGTTGTATTAATTCTAGCTAGTTTCTTGGTCGTTGAGCCGGAGACCCACAAATGACCGTCATAATCCAAGGCTATTCCATAACAATTTTGGTCAAGATCTATCCTTTGGATGCTTACCTGGTCTGTATTCGTATCAATTCTTAAAATGTGATTATGAATGCTCGATGCTGACCAAAGTATACCGTTTTTATCCATTACCGAGCCGTACGCCATATGTCCATAAGGAGCAACATCCACAGTTTTCAAAATCTGTCCTGTTTTTCCGTCAAGATAATAATACTTTCCTGTAATCCAGGTCCCAGCCCAAATATTATTATTCTTATCGACAGCCAGCCCCCGCGGAGCGACCCCCCAGTAATCAGTGTCGTACGGTCCCGTGTAAGTACCGGGAACGTATGAGCCTTCATACCCAGGAACTAGGACAATTTCGCAAAGCACAGCTTCATCCTGACCCCAGGGAAGAATTTCATTGCTGGAAATAATTCCGTCATTGTTTAAATCCCTACTAGTATCGCAAACTCCATTTTCATTTCTGTCAATCCACTGACCAGCTTCGGTCAACCCTATCTTAACCACAGAACCAGCCTGTCTGTTGCCGACCCAGCAACTTCCGTCAAGGTCAACCGTGGTTCGTGAAGGACTACTCGACTTTGAACTACCTGTTAATGAGTCCGTAAGATTAGTCGGTGCCACCCAATACCGTCCTAATTCAGTTCCCGTCCGTGTATCAACTCTGGAAACTGAACCTACATTATTGGGTACCCAAATAAAAGGTAGCGTGATATTCTCTTTGGCAAGTTGCAATTGATCATGAACCGAATCATGTTCCAAGCCCACAAACGCACCTGCATCAAAATCAGCATCAAGTGTGTATGTTGTCTGAACTACGTTGGCAGAGACAGGCATCACGAAGCTTACTAATAATAATGTTACCAATAATAAATTAAAAACCAACACAATTTTTTTTGATTTTAAAACAAGCATGGTTCTCAACTCCCTTTTAATAATATGACAGACATTTCTGACACCTCCCATGATGTTTACTGAATAATAGCAACTTATATTAAAACTAGACATCACCCCACAATCTATAAAACATTTCTAAAAAGATCTTGTGAAAATGTTACCTATGTAATTATAATCCTTTTTATGTTCTTTTTATAATAAATATTCTCGACAAATACTCCTATATTTCACCTTTGAGAAGATTGATAAACTCTCTAAAATATCACAAAATATCTACCTTCAAATATGCATTCGTTCTAAACACTAATTAATCTTTTTAACCTCAGAAATAGCTAAATGAGCCCTAGGAAGGACCCATTTAGCAGTATAATACTATCGATGTAGGATGTAATATCGGCTAAAGTAGCAATAGTGAACTTTTAATACTACTATGAATCAGAACTCATTATATTTTGTGTGAGATCTGACGTTCTTGTTTATCTTGGAAACGTTCAAGGCCTAAAGTGATCAATCTGTCGATCAGCTCTGTATTGTTTATACCAGTAGCTTCCCAGAGTTTTGGATACATCGATATTTGGGTGAAACCAGGCATAGTATTTATTTCATTGATCAGGGGTTCATTGTTAGCTGTCACAAAAAAATCAACTCGGCTTAAGCCTGATGCTTCTACTGCGAGAAAGGCTTGGATAGCCATCTTTCTTAATTGATTAGTAAGAGTTTCAGGCAATAGTGCTGGTATGATTAAGCGAGACCCAGTGTCTTCATATTTTGCTACATAATCATAAAATTCATTGGCGGGCACTATTTCCCCTGGTAAAGAAGCCTCGGGGAAGTCATTGCCAAGAACACTAATTTCTATTTCGCGTCCAAAAATATTTTGTTCAACGACAATTTTACGATCAAATAAACAAGCAAATTTTAAGGCTTCAAGAAGTTCGTTTGGGTTGTGAGCCTTTGATATCCCCACGCTCGAACCTAGATTGGCGGGTTTCACAAAACAGGGATATCTTAAAGCTTGTTCTACTCTCTCAATACATGACTCGGAGGAATTTCGGAATTCTGAGCGATGAAAGGTGAGATAATTCGCTTGAGGCAAACCAGCGTGGGCAAAGGCAGCTTTCATACGATCTTTATCCATTCCTAGAGAAGATCCTAAAACACCGGAACCGACATACGGTACATTGGCTAGTTCTAATAACCCTTGAAGCGTACCATCTTCACCATTTGGTCCATGCAGAATAGGAAAGATTAGATCAAACTGACCATTATCGGGAAGTGGAGTACCGTCGAGGGTAATAAAATGTGGATCATTGGGGTCATGAACTAAAGTGACTAGTGGTGCAACACCAGAAATTGGAAAGTCACTATTTAACAAATCATCAGGAAGTACTCCCCAATACCAGTGGCCTGCTTGAGAAATCCCAATTGTAAGAACTATGTAGCGTGTGTGGTCAATTGCTTGAAGAACTGACTTTGCCGAACTTAAAGAAACCTGATGTTCTCCCGATTGACCACCAAAAAGAATAACAACCTTTAATTTCGAATCCTCCATAAAATCCTCCAGTTTTCTTCTCCCACTTCTATAAGGGAGTGGGTATTTCGTGCTCTTCTTCGGTGACGAAAGCCTATAGTGTAGGGTTTCGTCAAAGCCGCCTATCCACAAAGAAATACTAGGCGGTGAAGGGCGGTAGACTCAACCGAAGTCTCGATGTTCAGCTTTAGCTGAACGAGTTCACTATCGAGTAAGTCAAACGGAATTCAAGTATCGTGCCTCGAATACAGTATATGCTAATAAGTGAAAAAAGAGCTCTTCCCTAGCGGGAAAGAGCGCCAATATGATTTAAAGGCCAATAACGGAAAAGCGTTCGTCCAGAGACATTTTTGATGGGTAAGAAGCCCCATTCTCGTGAATCTGCGCTATTATTACGGTTATCCCCCATCACAAAAAGCGAGTCGGCAGACACTGTTATCGGACCATAATCATTTTTAGGTTGTTCTTGAAGATAAGGCTCGTTGAGAGCCTTTCCATTGACGATAGCAATATGATTGATAATCTGGATTTTATCCCCTGGTAAGCCTATCACTCTTTTGATGAAATCTTCAGTGGCATGGGCTGTCGGAGGTGGACGAAATACAATAATATCACCAGGTCTGATTTGGTCAAAATATTTGAAGAAAAACTTATCGACAATTACTCGATCTTGTAATTGTATTGTCGGAAGCATCGAGCCTGTAGGGATAACCCTCGCTTCAATTACAAAAGTCCTTAGAACCCAAGAAAGTACAAACGCGATAACAACTATCTCCACAATTTCTAAAATAGTTCTCCCTGTGCTCTTTTCTGTTTTTTCTGCCATGTTTTCACCTCATCATTGTTCCTCTTATTAGGATAACGGACATTACTAGAAAGGTAAAGGAAAATTATCCTATAGGAGCCCTTTTTCCCATAAGTTTAGGGCCGCAGAGATATTTCCTATTTTAACGTAAGTATGTGAGATTCCACCTTGTTGATAGACGATATAAGGTTCGCGGAGGGGTCCATCTGCGGAGAATTCGCTGGTTGCCCCTTGAATAAAGGTTCCCCCAGCCATAATAACCTCATCCATGTAACCAGGCATTTCGCCCGGGATGGGCAACACATAGGCATCAATCGGAGACCCTTGTTGAAGACCTTGGCAAAAGGCAATTAGTTTTTCTCGTGAGCCTAACTTTACTGCTTGTATAAGGTCAGTGCGTAAGGCAGTTGGCTGAGGATGAACTTCATAACCCAAGTAATCCCAAAAGGCAGCCGAAAAAATTGCCCCTTTGAGAGCTTCGGCAACGGTTAAGGGACTAAAAAATAAACCTTGAAAAAAAGGACGCAGCCATTCAAAAGTAGCGCCAACTTCTCCACCAATACCTGGTGCTGTAAGGCGCTGAGCAGCGAGTTGAACTAAGCCAGTACGTCCTGCAACATAACCACCACTGGGGGCTAGACTTCCTCCAAGATTTTTTATCAGGGATCCTGCAATTAAATCAACGCCAACGTCACAGGGCTCAAGTTTCTCTACTAATTCACCATAACAGTTATCAACAAAGATCAGTAGCTCCGGAAAGTTCTGCTTAACAAAAGCAACTAATTCTGCGAGGCTGGAGACCGAGATAGAGTTTCTCCAAGAATAGCCACGTGAACGCTGAACGATGAGTAAGCGAGTTTTAGGTGTCACTGCTTTTTTTATTAGCTCATATTGTAGTTGACCCTTCCCATCAAGGTGAACTAAATCGAAATTAACTCCTAAATCTTTGAGACTACCTTGACCGCTTCCGCGTAAACCAATGACTTCCTCTAATGTATCGTAGGGGTGACCACTCACGGAAAGCAGATGATCTCCAGAACGTAAGACTCCGAATAATGCACAAGCAATAGCGTGTGTTCCAGAAACAAACTGGCCGCGGACAAGTGCGGCCTCAGCTCCAAGAATCCTTGCGAAAACTAAATCCAACGTATCCCGGCCAGAATCGCCCAGACCATAACCTGTTGAACCGTGTAAATGATAACTGTTAACCCGTTCTTCTTGAAAAGCGTGCAATACTTTAAGATGGTTATGCGTTGATAGATCATTTAAATAGTCTGCTTGTTTATTTAAAATATTATCAGCTTCGAAAGCAGCTCGGTGAATTGGTTCAGGCCAATCATTGAAAGAAAACAAGTTAAGTCCCCCTACTACTAATAGTAAGTTTCATGATTAAGATATTCTGCGGGTAGAAGTTGTACAATTCGTTCCCAAATAGGTGTTAATGAATCTCCTCTAAGTAAAGAAATGACCAAGGGATAAGCTACCTGTTGTGCTAATCCGGAAACTTCAAAGTTCGTAGGTACTTTGTCGATCTTATTTAAAATGATGATCGTTGGTTTATTTTCACAACCGAGGTCTTTTAAGACATTCTGGACAGTTTGAGCTTGGAGTAGAGCTTGAGGATGGCTGGCATCGAGGATATGTACTAATATATCTGCTTGCTGCACTTCCTCCAAAGTAGCTAGAAAGGCTTTTAACAGCTTGTGAGGTAGTTTCCTGATAAAACCTACTGTATCACTAAGTAAAATGTTCCTTCCACTGGTTAGTCTAATACGTCGAATAATGGGATCTAAGGTGGCAAAGAGCTGGTTTTCTCCTACTGGTATTCCAGTGTGTTGCCCAGCCTGTTCCATAGCCTTCTGCAAGAAGGTTGTCTTTCCGGCGTTGGTATAGCCAACTAAAGCAATCAATGGAATACCGCTTTTTAAGCGTTGTTGCCGTTGAACGTTACGTTCTTGTTGGACAAGGGTTATTTCTTGTTCGAGTAGGGTAATACGTTTGTGAACACGCCGCCGATCCATTTCCAGCTTAGATTCTCCTGGACCACGTGTTCCAACTCCTCCCCCTAACCGGGAAAGCGTACTACCTTGGCCAGATAAATAGGGTAATAAATGTTTGAGTTGGGCTAATTCAACTTGTAACTTCCCTTCTCTGGATCGCGCTCTCAAAGAAAAGATATCTAGGATTAGTGTTGTTCTGTCAAGTACCTTGATGCCAGAAGCCTGTTCTAGGGTTCTTTGTTGTCTGGGTGAAAGTTCGTCATCACAGATTAAAACAGTAGCCTGGTTTTCTTGGATCATTTGACAGACATTTTCAAGTTTTCCCTTACCAAAATAGCTGCTTGTTTGTGAAAAACGCCTAGCTTGGAGGAGTTGTCCCACAACTTTAACTCCGGCAGTCAGGGCTAGTTCCTTTAGCTCGTCTAGAAAGTGTTGTTCTGTATCTTCATCATTATCATCAGGTAAACCAATTAAGAAGGCTCGTTCTTGGTCAGAATGGATAGGGGCTTTTACTTCTGGAACAGAGGATATAGATTGTTGGGTGAATTGACTATAATTGAAATCGGCGAGCAAATCAGGGTTAAGCTTAAGTATTTGTGCTTTCCCTTCTGTCAAGTAAGCTAATTGAACGCCATAAACTTTTCCTTCCTTTATGCCGAGTGTTGTCATGCTTTCTAAACTCAGGTCTAATAAAGCGCTTAAATCTAGGGAACTTAGCTCGGGATTCCCATTAGGGTGAGTATGAATGCAGCGTAATTTGCTGCTTTTTCTTCCTTTAACTTCAGGAAAATGAACACTGGCATGTTGACCAACTGAAGCAGCAACTACTGAGCCCGAACGCAAAATAAAGATCGCTATTTCTCGATTCCAATGTTGGGTCAATCTAGCTAAACCCTCTGCTAAATCGGGATTAATAAGTTCATAACGTTCGGTCTTAAGCTCGCAGAGTTCTTGTAATTCTCGAATTTGGCTTGTCCTAATTCCGGCTAAATCACCTGAGATATCCATCCCTGCGCACCTCCGTAAGAGATTCTTAAGCTTGATTAAAAGTCATCCAAGGTCAAATCTACGGGTAAGATCTCCATCAGTTCTTCACGAGAACTACTCGGACGTTGAAAAAGTCGAACAGCTTGTTTACGAATCATTTTTTCCACTAAATTTCGAACTAGTCGAGCATTACCTGCATAGGGGTCTGTATGTAATAAGCTTTGTAGAAGACGACGAAAGGTTTCTTTGGTTTCAGGAAAAAGTTCATATTGACGATTCTTGATCATCGATTCCCCGATAGCCAACAGTTCATCTAAATTATAGTCAGGAAAATCAATATGGATGGGAAATCTGGAACGCAGGCCGGGGTTAGTTTGCAAGAACCATTCCATTTCATGGCGGTAGCCAGCTAAAATTAAAACCAAGTTATCCTTATTATCTTCCATTGCCTTGACTAGGGCATCAATCGCTTCTTTGCCAAAATCCTTCTCTCCGCCTCGAGCTAGAGAGTAGGCTTCATCAATAAAGAGAACCCCCCCTAGAGCTTTTTTAACTTGTTCCCTCGTTTTTTGAGCAGTATGTCCAATGTATTCGCCAACAAGGTCTGCTCGTTCACATTCAATTACATGTCCTTTTTGAAGTGTGCCCATTTCTTTAAATAACTTCCCTACAATGCGTGCCACAGTAGTTTTACCAGTTCCTGGATTGCCGCGAAAAATCATATGTAGAACTAGCGGATCAGCTACCAATTTCTCACGTGTACGTCGTTTTTGTATTTCGACATAGGCCTGAAGTTCTCGAATAAGCTGTTTAATTGTGGATAGTCCAACAAGAACGTCTAATTCAGCGAGTATTTCAGTTACTTTATCTTTTTCCGTCAGCGGGATTGAGCCTTTTTTTGTCCGTGTTTGGTTAATTAGCTCGGCTGGAATTGCCAAAGACTTACTAGAATTCGTAGCCATAGATGAGTGAACGACCGGAGGTAAGTGATTCTCCGATCGGAATGTTACGCGGATTGGCATCAGTACAGACACCTCCCATCTTTATTACTATACGCAGCTTGTAATAAAAGGTGTCCTGTAAATTAAAGCTTTTTTATACTTATTTACCACCTAAACTTTTGGCATAACGGACACGGGCTGTACGATCAAGATGTTTCTTTCTTAGACGGATCCCTTTTGGAGTTACTTCTACAAGTTCATCATCTTCGATGTATTCTAAGGCTTGTTCTAAAGAATAGCTCCGTGGTTTTTCTAATCTTAGAGCTTCGTCAGCGCTGCTAGAACGCATATTTGTCACATGCTTTTTCTTAGCAACGTTAACTTCAATATCTTGTTCTCTGGTATTTTCGCCGACAATCATACCTTCATAAACTTTGGTGCCTGGATCGATGAAAATTACTCCACGTTCTTGAGCGGAATATAGTCCGTACGTCGTAGCCTCTCCAGCTTCAAAGGCTATTAAAACCCCACGTCCTCGACTGGTGATTTCCCCTTTGAAAGGCTCATATCCATGAAAAACATGACTCATCATGCCATCTCCCCGTGTTTCTGTGAGGAAGTCTCCACGGAATCCAATCAGCCCCCGAGCGGGAATCCGAAATTCAACACGAAGTTGTGTCGGAGTTAAGGAAATCATATTGACCATTTCAGCTTTCCTTGTCCCTAAAAGTTCCATCACAGAGCCTAAGCCGCTCTCAGGAATATCGCAAATCAAAAATTCAATCGGTTCACATTTCACTCCGTCGATTGTTTTATAGATTACTTCAGGCTTTGAAACCTGGAATTCATACCCTTCTCTGCGCATATTTTCGATAAGAATCGAAAGATGCAATTCTCCTCGACCTGATACACGAAAAGAGTCAGCAGAATCAGTTTCCTCAACTCGTAAACTTACATTTGTTTCGACCTCTTTAAAAAGTCGTTCGCGTAACTTTCGAGATGTAACAAATTCGCCTTCACGTCCAGCGAAAGGGCTATTATTAACAATAAAGTTCATCGTTAAGGTTGGTTCATCAATTTCGATCACAGGAAGTGCTTCAGGACTTATCGCACAAGCTACTGTTTCTCCAATATTTGCACTGGTCAATCCAGTAATAGCCACAATTTCTCCCGCTAGAACTTCGGATTTTTCAACTCGATGTAACCCTTCATAGACATAAAGCTTACCTATTTTTGCTCGTTCGAAGCTCTCATCTCGTTTAATCAAAGTAATTATTTCACCTTGATGGATCGTTCCTCTGATCAGACGACCTATGCAAATTTTGCCTACATAATCATCGTAATCTAAAGTCGTAACTAATAGTTGCAACGGTGCACTGGAGTCAGCTATAGGTGCAGGTATTTTATCTAAAATAACTTTAAAAAGCGGTTCTAGAGTATTTTCGAGAGCATCTGAACTTAACCCTGCAATTCCTTGACGAGCTGAAGCATAAACAACTGGGAAATCCAACTGGTTTTCATCTGCACCAAGTTCAATAAATAAATCCAATACTTCATCAAGTACCTCAGCAGGACGGGCTTCAGGGCGGTCAATCTTGTTAATAACAACTATTGGTATAAGTTTAAGTTCTAGAGCCTTACGTAGTACAAAACGGGTTTGTGGCATGGGACCTTCAAAGGCATCCACAATTAATAGGACACCATTCACCATCATTAAGACTCGCTCAACCTCGCCACCAAAATCGGCGTGTCCGGGGGTATCAACGATATTTATTTTTGTACCTTGCCAATGAACAGAGGTGTTCTTGGAAAGGATGGTAATTCCGCGTTCACGTTCTAGATCATTTGAGTCCATAACCCGTTCGACAACTTGTTGATTAACTCGAAAAGTACCACTTTGTCTAAGCATTAGATCGACTAAGGTAGTTTTACCATGATCTACGTGGGCAATTATTGCGATATTGCGAATGTTTACAGACTCCATAGGTGACAACGTTCCTTTCATATGACCAATTTGAATGCATCAAACTTAAATATAACATATTCAGCTATAATATTCAATTAATTTGATTGATATTTGCCGATTTATTTAATGCAAAAGAAGTTCGAGCAAAGTCGAACTTCTGAAGCACCCCTCAATTTAAGAACCTTAGAGATGGATAATTTCAACTAAACTTCAGGGAGAGTTTAAAACTCCCCTTAAATAAGTTTCCTTTAGACTCGATGCTCTTCCTGAGAACTAGCAGCCATAGCTAGGTTGATTGGGCGTATAGGCATAACCGTTGAAATGGCATGTTTATAGACCATTTGCTGTTTACCTTCGAATTCTATAACAACAGTGAAATTATCAAATCCTCTGACTAATCCTTTGAGTTGAAATCCGTTGACTAAGTAAATAGTCACAGGTAAATTTTCTTTGCGTACTTGATTTAAAAAAGCATCTTGTAAATTGATAGGTGATTTATTCATGTATTTCCCTCCACCACCAGCTGTTACTATTTAATTATTCTAACACGAGTTTAGCGAACGGCGCAAGTCTGACTCAAGTCTCTCAGAATGTTTTCAATACTCGTTTGAGTGATATCATACCAAGTAATGCGTGGGTCACGCCTAAACCAAGTTAATTGTCGCTTAGCAAAATGTCTGGTATCACGTTTTAAGAGCCGTAGCATCTCACTAAGTGTTAACAAACCTTGTAAATGCCAAATAGCATGTCGATAACCTATACTTTGTAAAGGTTTAAGTTTTGGAGAGTAGCCGTTTTGTAATAATCCCTGAGTTTCTTCAAGTAATCCCTGAGAGAGCATTTCTTCACACCTCAAGTTGATACGTTGATATAAAATCTCGCGCGGAGCAGTTAAACCAAGATAGATGATCGAGGGGTCAAGTGGTAAATACTCGTATTCTTTTAATTGTCTTTGACTGGATAGAGGTTTGCCCGTTAATTCGTAAACCTCAAGTGCTCGGATGACGCGGACAACATCATTGATGTGCAAACGTTCGGCACTCAAAGGGTCGCGTAGTTTTAACGCTTCGTATAGAGCCTCTTTTCCCTCTATTCTATGGTAATCTGTCCATTTCTCGCGTAGATGTTCGGAACTACATTCTGAAAACCTATAAGGATCCAATAAGGAACGAATATAGAGTCCAGTCCCTCCTAGTAAAACTGGAACATGACCACGCTCCTTAATATATTCAATTAAGAGGTTTGCCTGAAGTTGAAATTGTGCCACTGTAAAAGGTTGATGAGGATCTAAATAATCAATTAAATGGTGAGGAATATTTTGGCGTTCCGAGATCGTAGGTTTTGCTGATCCAATGTTTAATTGTCTGTATACTTGAACAGAATCGGCAGAAATAATTTCCCCATTGACAATTCGAGCTAATTCAACACCTAAGGCGGATTTGCCAATCGCCGTCGGACCAACAATGACCACAAGTGGGTGCACGTAACCATCCTCCTTTTTCGTGGTTCGTGGTTCATGGTTCGAATATCGAGTTTTGTCATTCTGCGTTCGAACATCGTCCATCGAACATCGAACATCGAATTAAGCCGTAATCTACTTGACTATACTTGCCCCCAGATAAAATGTCAAAGCCGAGTCTAGTGAATTCTGAACTTCCTTTACGTTCTTTAAGGACAATACAACGTCGAGCAACACGCCGTGCCTCCCGAATTACTTCAAGTCTCAAAGATTGGTGGTCTGACCAGGAGTGAAGTGGTTTAATTGAGGCAGATTTTTGACTAGGATAGCGAAACATCGGATCAAAATAAATTACTTCTACGGATGCAGAAGGTTGCTGGCCTAAAAAATCTAAATGATCAGCGCAAATAACCTTAATCCGCCCTGCGACCAATGATAAAGCTTCCCAGGCCAGTTGCTTAGCGGCATTTTCGGATTTTGGCATACTGGCCGTGAAAAGACTCTGCAGACCGTCATTAACCAAAGCGCTTAAAACAGGAGAACACTCAACTCCTGTTACCCTTCCTTGTTTCCCTACCGCCCAAGCCCCTACTAAGGCATCAGTTCCTAAACCCATAGTAAGATCTAACAACGTATCTCCTGGTATTAAACCTGTAGCTAGCAAGTAACGATCGGAGTGCCCTCTGAACCTATTCATGAGTCGTAATAAAGCCATACTTGGATGAAAATGCAGATTTTCTAGACCATCGTTTAAAAATACCCCTCGACGGGTTATCGTTAATTTCGGATAAACCCCTCCGCTTTTTGAATTTTCAACCAGCCAATCGATGCCAGGTTGTTGGAGAAACCATTCAAGCTTCTGCCTCAGTGCGTTATCAGCGTGTGTAGTTCTGATGGATATAGTAATAGGACTATGGGGATCCAGATCGAGGTTAGAGGTTAGAGATTCGAGGTTCGACATCATAGTATTTAGACTATGGGAATCAAAATTAGTTATTTAACGTCTCCCCTTTCTGCTAAGCGCGAGGTTCGAAACGCAAGACTTCCGCGATGCACGACACACGAAGTTTGAACTTTGTGTATTAATTATGACTCCACTGCACATTTCTATAGAACCGTTTCCCCAACTCCTCAGCAGTCATCTGAATCATGGTTGGTCTTCCATGTGGGCAAGTAAAAGGATTTTCCGTTTGACTAAGCTGAGCAATAAGTTGTTCCATTTCCAGTAAGCTAAGTTTGTCATGTGCTTTGATTGATCCATGACAAGCTAATAAATAGATCCATTCCTCGAGAAGTTGTTCAATCCCAGGTGTGTGATTCTTTAATAATACTTGTTCGATGAATTTACGCAACAATTCTTCACCTGAAAATGATCCCGTATAGGCGGGGAAGCCCCTTAACAAATAGGTTTTTGGCCCAAAATGTTCAATTATAAAGCCTAACTCAGTTAGAGCCAATAAATGTTCTAACAGTGCTTGTTCTTCTTGAAGGGTAAGTTCCAAAGGAATAGGGATCAAGAGTTGTTGGCTGGCAGTCTGGTTATGTTTTGCCTTCTGTAATAAGCACTCATAATTAATGCGCTCATGAGCAGCATGTTGGTCAATAATCATTAGAACTTGACCATCTGTAGTTAGTATATAAGTCTTGAATAACTGCGCTAAGGGCCAAAATTCTCGCAAAGGTCCTAAGGTGCTCGATTTAGTGGGGAAAAGGCTTGAAGAAGTTTGTTCTTGTTCTTTGGTCTTGGATAAAACTGGCTCGAGTATTAAGGGCTGAACAAGATTTTGGGTTGCATAATTTTCTGCCTTTACAGAGTTTAGTCCTTCACCGATATGGTTAAGATCCTGTGTTTGAGGAGCTACAGAGGGGTATTTCACGGGGTTCAGGATGGAGTTTATTTGATGTGGCGTAATCAGTTCGCGTGGCGAATTTAAATTCACAGGTGGATTTCGATTAGCTAGAGCGTTGGTTGTTTTTCCAAGACTAGGAACTGAACGACTTTTTAACAAAGTCTGGCGTATTTCTTCTTGAATAAACTGGGCGAGCCCTTTTTCATCGCTAAAACGGATATCCATTTTTGTAGGATGAACATTGACGTCATAGTCTGAGGGCGGTAAATGTAGCTGAAGAATAGCTATAGGATATAGTTTTGCCGGAATTAAAGTGTGGTAACCGTCACCTAAAGCGCGGCTTAGAAAAGAGGAACGGATATAGCGTCCGTTAATTATAAAGGTTTCTCCTTGTTTTGACGAACGAACCAAATCAGGTGGACTAATGAAGCCTTCCAACAGCCAATTACCAGACGTCGCAGCTACTGGAATTAATCTTCGAGCCAAGTCGTTGCCTAGTATTGCTCCGATTGTATCCAGCAATTGCCCCCGACCAGAGGTTTGCAAGAGAACCTGATGTGGATGACTAAATGAAAAGGCTACTTCTGGTCGAGTTAGGGCTAATCGACTTACTATATCACTTATAAGACCAAATTCAGTATTGGTAGATTTCAAAAACTTTTTTCGTGCAGGCGTATTAAAAAACAGATCACGAACAGCTACAGTTGTACCTGTGGGACAACCAATTTCTTGGAGATCAATTTGTTGGCCACCTTGAAGGGTTAGACAAGTACCTGAAATACGATCATGAGGACGTGACGTTATTTCCATGTGTGAAACCGAGGCTATACTTGGTAAAGCTTCACCACGAAAACCGAGGGTAAGGAGTTGCTTCAAGTCATCAATGCTTGATATTTTACTGGTAGCATGACGGAGTATGGCTGTTGGTAAATCCTTAGCTTCAAGCCCGCAGCCATCGTCACGTACTCGGATTAAGGGTAGCCCATTTTGTTCAATACTAATTTCAATCCGGGTTGCTTCAGCATCCAAGGCGTTTTCAATCAGTTCTTTGACGACTGAGACAGGTCGTTCAACAACTTCGCCTGCGGCAATCTGATTTGCAGAATGCTGGTCAAGGATTCGAATAACGGGATTCAAAAAGTAGTCACTCCTTCGTCAATCTGCCAGAACTGGATTTTATTTTGGACTTGGTCTTGGAGAAGAATACTTCCCATACGTCCCATCTGAGACTCCCATAAATCAAAACCAGCTTGGACACAAGTTGGGCAAGCTCCAAAGGGAATTCGAATAAGAGCATGTTTTATTTTGCGCTGAGAAAGTTGACTTTCTATATATACTGTTCCACCGCAGTAATTACATTGACGGATGTTGTCGTGACGGATTTCTTGAAACCCGTCCGTGTCGTAATAGACGGAGTGTGGTATAAAAACCCATTTGCCCTTGGGTAGAAAAGTTTCCTCGCGCAAAGTCCACTTGCTCTCAACTTTTTGATGTTGATATTTTAGATCTTGGAGGTAAGTTTTTAGGGTGGAGAACGAAACTTGAGGACGTGTAGGACGAGCAACTTCTATTACATTGCTATAATCCTCACCAGCCATGGCTAATAAAATAGCTAAATTGACATAAGGTAAAGCCCCTTCAATGGAATATCCCCCTTCGAGTACCGCTAAATCTGCTTTAAGAAGTTCTGTGATTTTGCCATACCCTCTGGCCGTTACATTCATAGCTGCTAAGGGGTCCGTAAAATGGTTATCTTGCCCTGCTGAATTAATGATTAAATCCGGGGCAAATTCTTTAAGGCGTGGAAGAACCCAATTTTCTAAAAAGTAATGGAAACCTTCATCTCCGGTTCCTGGCATCAAGGGAATATTCAAAGTAGAATCCCAAGCGTTAGGCCCCCCTTTTTCATTAATGAATCCGGTTCCTGGATAGAGAGTACGGCCATCTTGGTGTAGAGATATGAAGAGGACATTCGGGTCGTGGTAGAAAATATCTTGTGTTCCATCTCCATGATGAACGTCCGTATCGATGATCGCTACTTTCTTGATAGCGTGATGGGCACGTAAGTGGTTAACCAAGATTGCTTCATTATTCAACGTACAAAAACCACGATTGCCTAAAACTGTAGCACCGGAATGATGCCCAGGTGGACGTACAAGCGCAAAGCCGTTCTTAATTTGACCTTGAGCCCAAGCTTCCCCTAAAACCAAGGCACTCCCAGCAGCAATTAAATGAGCGTCTAATTCATGGTCTTGTGCTCTAGGGAAGATAGCCTGAGCAAGAAGAACAGCAGAAAGTGGTGCTATCCCCGGGGCAAATTGTTTAATTTGAGGTAGGTCCATTACGCCCTCTTCAGATAATTGTTCTTGGGTATATAATAGACGTTCTTCCCGTTCGGGATGAGTTTCCCCCAAGGACCAATCAAAAGCTGGGAAGAATAATATTCCTGTCGGTTTCATTCTTGAATCCTCCCTCTAACACCTGGTGGTACATGAATCGCTCCACGGACAATTTGTCCAACCGTTTGATAACCTTGAACAATAGGGAAAAAGTCAAACTCATCTTGCTGTAGATCTGCTCGGTCAATCCCTTTTTCCTCAGCCTGTTTTTGAGCAAGTTCTGTTAAAAATCGTTCAACTTCCAGATGTGGTTTTCTAGAGCCCAACCAATATCCTTGCTCACCAGTTTCCTCTATATGATAGCGTTTAAGAAAAGTATCAAGCTGGAGAGTCCAAGAAAAGGTGGTTTTGGACATAGCCGTCCCGATAGCGTTAGATACTTCAGGGTAGTTACCTAAGCGAACTCTGGTTTTTAAGCGTTTTCCTAAAGAGGGGGCGATCCCCTGTGCGCCACCCCCACTGACCCAGATATGAAATTTTAAAACATCATGGGGATGAAGAACTCCCCAGACTTTATAAGCAGGTTCATCTTGCCATTCCTTACTAAGACCTTCAATTTCTAGAGCGATTTTTTCTACAGTGGCTTCCAGAATTGCTTCAGCAAGTTGCTGAAGATCTGCAGGTTCTCTGTGTTCTGCTGGAAGTAAAGAAGCAAGAGCTTCTTTAGCTTTTACCCAATCCCCGTAATTAACTAGTTTTAAATAGCACATGGCATCGGTTGGAGTAGGTGCATTACCGCCCAAACAGTAAGCTGGTCCTGTACGGTAATTAATAATAGAAAAAGTATTATCTTTTTTTAATACGACAGAGTCCCCACCTACAGGAACTGAACGAACGGCTAAAGAACGCACTAATGTGCAAAAATCTCCAATTTTTGCTCCCTTTGAACTCATTAAAGGTACACCTGAAAGAACTATGCCTAAATCAGTGGTTGTCCCACCGATATCAACCACTACGAAAGATTCAGACGCCTCGCTTTGTGCTAAGGCCCCAAGTACACTCGCAGTGGGTCCGGAATAAATCGAATCTACAGGTCGAACGGAGGCTAAGGGAAGGGCTCCCCCATCAGCTTTAAGTACCGAGATCGGAGCGTGACAACCTCTAGTTCCTACGGCCTTTTGTAAGTTAAAGGCAAACTGCTGATAAAGGTCATGACTTGCTAAGTTAAGATAGGTAGTTAGGCTACGACGATAAAAGTTTGCTTGACCCCAGAGGTGTCCCAAAGCGATTTGTAAATTAGGATGACGCTTCAGAAGATAGGCGGCTAATTGCTCTTCATGAGTTTTATTGCGGTGTGAAAACTTACCAACAATCACTAGACGCGATATAGTATTATTTTCAGCAAGGAGATCCAAGGACAATTGTTCCCATTCTGCTTTATCGGGAGCTTTGATTTCTCTTCCCCTGTAGTCGATTATACCTGTGAGCACTCGATATGGAATCGGCCAGTAAAGAGCATCAAGTTTCATACCATTACCAGGAAACAAGCAAAGTTTAATTTCCGGCAAATGTCCCTGAAGAATGGCGTTGGTGACCAGCGTTGTACTTACTGTTATTTTTTCGACAGGCTTCCCTTCGGAAACCCTCAAGTTATCTAGGGCACTCATAATGGTTTGTAATAGATCCTCAGAATTAGTTGGAACTTTTGCTTTATCAACGATCTGGGTTCCTTTCATAAGAACAGCATCAGTAAAGGTACCACCGACATCAATTCCAACACGATCAGTCATCTCTTTACCTCCCTTTTACAGTGTTTCTAGTGCCTCTAAACGATTTTTAAGCTCAAAGAGATATTGAAGTGCTTGACGTGGAGACATTTCATCGAGGTTTAAACCCTCAAGCTCACGGAGAAGTGGATGAATTTCCGGTTCTTCAAAAAGTCTAATCTGTGTCACCGTATTAGATGGCTTAAAATCGTCATAATTAAAAGAATCTGATTCAAATTCTTTTAAAAGTATTTTAGCACGTTTTAGAAGATCCACAGGTAAGCCAGCAAGGCGTGCGACTTGAATTCCATAGCTTCGATCAGCACGACCTGGTAAAATCTTGTGTAAAAAGATTATATCATTATGGTGCTCCCTAATCCCCACGTGGAGGTTAAAAACCCCAGAAAAGTGTTCTTCTAACCTTGTCAACTCGTGGTAATGAGTGGCAAAGAGGGTTTTAGCCCTTAAGTTTGGCGTTTGAACAAGGTGCTCCACTACAGACCATGCAATGCTTAGTCCATCATAGGTGGCTGTTCCACGTCCAACCTCGTCAAAAATGATCAAACTATTTTCAGTGGCGTTATTGAGGATATGAGCTACTTCACGCATTTCTACCATGAAGGTACTTTGACCGGAGGCTAAATCATCAGAGGCTCCAACCCTGGTGAAAATACGATCTACGATTGGAATATTGGCCTTCTGAGCTGGAACAAAACTCCCAATGTGGGCCATCAGTACGATTAAGGCAACTTGGCGCATGTAAGTCGATTTACCTGCCATGTTGGGACCGGTAATGATGGCCAAATGCTTATGCGTGGTTAAGAGTGTATCATTGGGAATAAAACTTGCTTGGTCAAGCATCTGTTCGATGACAGGGTGCCTGCCCTCAATGATCTCAACTACGCCATCACTAGTTATAGTGGGTCGGACATAGTGATTACGGACAGCAACTTCAGCTAAACTCGTAAAAACATCTATTTCAGCTAAAGCCTGAGCCGACTTGAGAATTCTTTCCGTATAAGAGCGAACTTTTTCTCTGAGCTCTAGAAATTGTTGGAATTCTAATTCTACAAGTTTTTCTTCGGCTTCAAGTATTTTATTTTCATATTCCTTGAGTTCTGGAGTTATAAAACGCTCAGCGTTGGCTAAAGTCTGTTTGCGCAGGTAATTTGTTGGCACCAAATGAGCATTAGTATGCGTAATTTCAATATAATAGCCAAACACTTTGTTAAAGCCTATTTTTAAAGAGCGTATTCCCGTCCGTTCACGTTCTGAATTTTCTAAACTTGCGACCCATTCTTTACCCCCGAAAGCGAGCGTGCGAAGTTCATCGATTTCAGGAGAAAAACCACTTTTAATCAGATTGCCATCTTTTAGGGTGATTGAAGCTTCGGGATTAAGCGCTTTGTGAAGTAAATCTGTAAGGTCTTGAAATCCGTCTAAATAAGGCTCGTAACTTTTTAAAATTTGAGTTTGACTACTGGCTAAAACAGCTTTAATTTTGGGTAACGTACTTAGGGTTTGGGCTAAGGCCAATAAGTCTTTGGCATGCACACTCCCATAGGAGATTTTGCCCATTAATCGTTCCAAATCGTAAATTCCAGTCAAATATTTAGTTAAATCCCCCCGCAAAAAAGAATCACTTACTAGATTTTCTATTGCATCATGACGCCTCATAATACTCGCAGCAATTGCTAGGGGCTGTTCAATCCAACGTCGCAGTAGTCGCCCTCCAAAAGCAGTCTTAGTTAAATCGAGAATACTGAGTAGGGTTCCCTTCTTTCCTTGATTACGAATTGTTTCAGTTAATTCTAAGTTGCGACGAGTCCATTGGTCTAAAATCATCCACTGGTCTTGTCCGTAAGATTTTATTTCAAAAATATGAGAAGGATTAATAGCAGGCATAGTTTCCATGAAATAGGACCATAACACTCCTGCAGCTTTAGCTGCTGTAGGCAAAGCTTCTAAAAGTGTAGTTTGTTTGGGGAAGCGGTTAATAAAATCAGATTTTTTTTCATAAGTCTGTCTAGGTCTGATTGTTAAGAAGTAATTTTGGAATAATTTATTCTTGGCTAAGTCAGGGGGCAGTAGTAACTCTGCAGGCTTTATCCTGTTTAATTCAGTTAACAAAACCTCCAGGCGAGACGTTTGGAAGATCGTAAATTCTCCTGTTGAGACATCGAGAAAAGCGAGTCCCCAATCATTTTCGTGAACTACACTGCTTAAAAAGTTATTGTTCATCTCTGAAATTAGGCTGTCAGTCAAGGTGCCTGGAGAAACAATCCGAATAATTTCACGTTTTACAATTCCCTTGGCTTGTCGGGGATCTTCAACTTGCTCACAAATCGCCACTTTATGTCCCGAAGAAACAAGTTTAGTTAAATAATTATCAACTGCGTGATAGGGAATTCCGCACATTGGTATTCTTTTACCTTCACCAGAATCTCGAGCAGTGAGGGCGATTTCCAAGATTGGGGCAGCAAGAACAGCATCTTGGTCAAACATTTCATAAAAATCACCCAGTCGAAAAAAGAGAATCGCATCTGGTACTTTTGCTTTGGTTGCTCGAAATTGTTGCATCATCGGGGTTGTCATGCTTTATGCTTCTCCCCTTTATTCATATCTAAATCCTGTCCTAAAAAAGGGAAGAGCTATTAGTTGAAGCTCTTCCCTTTGTTTGCACTAGATTTTTCGGAAAGTCAAACTTAACAACTTCCGCCGCAACCACAGCTATTCGTATCACATCCGCTATCACCGCTATCAGTGCTACATCCGCCGGAGCCACAACCGGAACATCCTTCAGAATCTTCTCCTGCTATTGCACTGGCTAAAATAGCGTTAACGGTGTCTAACATTTCTGTAAAGTTGTCTTGCGCTCCTAGGTAGTCCGAGATAAGTGTGTTGTTTTCAACCTTAGTTTCAATAATTGCGACAGATTCTTTATCCTCCAGAGTTGGTTCCTGTCCTGATTCTTGAAGATCAGCTAAACGTTGTTGGGCTACTTGAAATTCCGAAATAACTTTTTTTGCTTCTTCATTGGCAAGCATTAATTTTTCAGTGCTTTTCAATTGTGCAAGTTCAGAGCTTTGAGTAATCGCTTGAGCTAAAATTTGAGCCTTTTCCAAAATATCGTCTGTCATTTGTGCACCTCCACTTTTACAATAATTCTACACGACTTTGTTGATTCCTGCTACTTTTTAGCATAATGATATTTCATTCACTAGTTTATTTCACCTAGCAAGGTCCATGGCCCTGCCTCAAGGATTTTTACGTTAGTTAAGGTTCCAATGATCGAAGCATCACCATTAAATACCACCAACTCATTACCCCTAGTTCGCCCAGTTAAACGTTCTGGGTTAGTTTTACTGGGACCTTCAACAAGTATTTCATAGTTCTTACCCAACATGTTCTGCCGCCATTTCAAGCCTTTTTCCTTCTGTAAATTCATCAGTTCTTGAAGACGTCGTTTTTTAATATCTAACGGTATTTGATTTGGCATAGCCGCAGCTAGAGTTCCAGATCGTTGAGAAAACATAAAAGTATAAGCTTGACTAAAATTGCTTTGTTTTACTAAATCTAAGGTATCCGAAAAATCGTTGTCAGACTCTCCTGGAAAACCAACGATAAAATCAGTCGTTATGCTCACTCCAGGAATTAGTTCGCGGATCTTGCTCACCCGGCTAAGGTAGTATTCCCTAGTATACTTGCGATTCATTCTCTGTAATATAACATTGCTTCCCGCTTGAATTGGCAGATGGATATGTTCACATAAGTTTGTGCCAGCTGCAATTGTCTTAATCAATTTGTCGGATAAATCTTTGGGATGAGAAGTGATAAACCGTACTCGCCAGAGCCCTGAGATTTGATCAACTTCTTGTAAAAGATCAGCAAAATCATAGGTAGGCGGGAATTCCAAACCATAAGAATTAACGTTTTGCCCTAGCAAGGTAACTTCACGACAGCCACTCTCCACTAAGTCGCGAATTTCCAAGATAATTTTCTCAGGGCGCCTACTCCGTTCCCTCCCTCTTACGTAAGGTACTATACAATACGAGCAAAAGTTATTACAGCCGTACATTATATTAACATTGGCTCGCAATTTGCCTTTTTCGGCCAGCGAAATAGTTTCTGGCAATTCATCTGGTTTATCATACACAACAGCTGCTTTTTTAGATCTCCTAGTTTGACGCAATAAGGTTGAAAAGTTAGGTAAATTGTAGGTGCCAGTCCAAATGTCTACGTGGGGTGCTCTTTTTTGAAGCCGTTCCAAGACACCTGGTTGTTGAACCATACAACCAGCTACGGCGATTTTTAAAGTGGGCTTTCGTTCCTTAAGTTTTTTCAATTCGCCAATTTTACCTAGTATTTTATTTTCGGCGCTTTCTCGAACACAACAGGTATTAACAATAACCAAATCAGCCTCTTCTAAATCTAAAGAACGAATATAGCCTTCTCGAGTAGAGATTTCCGTTAAAGTTTCAGCATCCCGTTCGGACATCTGACAGCCAAAGGTTAGGGTAACTACTTTCCTGACTTTTTCAGACATTTTTTGCTCAACTCCTAATGTATGCCCTTGTTAACTCTTATATTATAGCTATTTTGTTGAGTATGGACAAATTTAAGTTGAGATGTTTATACTATCGTATTAGATTTGATGGTTTTAGTATGGGTGATGCAAACAGTGCTGGTTGAGTAATGCTCTACGTCTGCTAGTCTGAAATGACCTCAAACGGGATGCCGTTTCGTGCAGCCTATTCGCTGTACTGCGTCGCCAGCAGGGGCTGTGATGCTGACGTTACTGGTTTCGGAAAACGGAAGTTCTAAAAATGCATCCTCTAGTAAGCGTGTGTTCGCGTTTTGGATGGTGATGTTGGTTAAATATGGGATTTTCCAGTATATCGAAAGGGAGTAAGAGTCATTATATCTTCATATTTTCCAATATTCCTAATGAGATAATTTCTATTTGGACTATGAAGAACAACTTCTCCACCAATTATTGTTCCATCTTTATTTTCTTTACAATCAATTATATATACCCATTCACCATCATACTTGGTGTTAATTTCCAGTATTGTTTCAAACCCTGGTAGGCTTCTCCCTCGAGATCCTCGTACAATTCCTGGCAGGTCGTCGGAAAGGACTCCATTTTCCTCTAAAAGCTCAACCTCAAAACGCCTCTTTAACTCGGTGACTGAAACTTTGGCAGGCACCTTTGAGATCTTGGCGCATGGATATTCCCAGCTGAATCTTATGGCGATTTCTTCCATGAAATCATTTACTCCTTCAGAAGTATTCTGTCCATTCAGTCCCGCCGGCTATTGGTTAAATTCGCTTTCAGCATATTCATTCGCGAATTTGCTACTCAAGACATCGCATTTATTCCAAAGTCGGATGCTCCAGACTGATGGATCTAATTTGTGAATTTTTCATTATGCATTCGTTCGTGCTTGATTATGGGATTTCTGCACTTTATAGAAGAAGTATGATTTACTACAATCAAGTCTTTATTTGTTAGCTTAGTTTTTAATGTTACTTAACCAATTTTCTGGTATAGACAGGCTTCGATTTGGTTAATCTAGACTAGGAGGTGATCGAAGATGAAAAGTCCTGAAGTAAAATGCAATGTAACAGAATGTACGTACAATGAACAGGCGAAAATTTGTAAGGCATCAAGTATCCAGGTTATTAAACATCATACGCAAGCAGCTTCAACGGAGGCTACAGATTGTTCAACGTTTGAATTACGCTAATTTCCGAATAACCTAGTCACACCATAATAGAGGAATCGGTCTTACTCATACCGATTCTTCTATTTGTCTATAATAGATTATGAATTACGCATTATATTCACGGGTTACGAAAAACTCCAGCCTTACGTAGTGCTTGATAGGCTATCAATATAAAAGGACCTAGAATAAGCCCCAATATTCCAGTAGATGCTAGCCCTATATACATACTAATAAGTACAAAAAGTGGATCTAAACCCACATTATCACCTAAAATTTTAGGTTCAATCACGTGACGTATGATTGTAATTGTTGCGGTTAAGATTAATAATTCAATGGCAAAAAAGTTATGACCAGCAATAAAAGCAAACATGGCCCAAGGAACCAAAACAATACCAACACCGAGTACAGGAAGTATTCCAAATAGACCAGTAATAATACCAATAATAATAAAGTATTTGGTTCTTAAAATAAAGAGTCCTAAAATAGAACAAAACATCATAATCAAGGAAATTATAAATTCAGCTTTAATAAATCCTGACATAGCTCGGGAAAAGTCGCTACCCAGTTCGGATAGGCTTTGTCGCCATTCTACGGGAAATATAGTTACAAACTCATTGATATAACGCTTGCTGCTTTTAGACATGTAAAACGTAGCAACTAAGGCTATTACAATAATAATAATCATTTCCGGTATAGCCACAGCCAAAGTAAATCCCTGAGTTAAGAGATGGGGAACAGAGTTAAAAACGTTTTTGATAGATTCCATAATGGGGTCGGTATAATTGCTTGGGATGTTTAAATAAGCAGTTCGGATATTACTTAACCAACTGTTAAAGACTCGTATTATGATTCTCTCGTAAAGTGGCCAACGCAAATAAATGTCTTGAATTTCATTAATGACGCGATTTACCAAGAGGATTAGCAAAAGTCCTATTCCTCCGAGTTCCAGAATCATGGCACTTAGAACTGAAATACCTATTGGTACATTAAACTTACGAATTAAGAAGTTTTTTAGAGGACTAATCATTGCCGCCATTATAAAGGCTAGAATAAAAGGTAAGAACAGGTAGATGAAATGTCCTATCAAATAGATAACAAGACCAATTATTATCCAAAAACCAATGAATTTAAGAGTACGTTTTAAAAAGTGTTCTGTTATCTGATTCAGAAAATTCAACTCCTCAGGTAAAAGCGCCATCCTAGTATAGGACAATATTTCTTTATCTTAGATCCTTAAATTGTAGTTTAAGTTAGTATAAAATGCAAATAAGCTTAGTTATGAAATTAAATCTTGAACGATAACATGTTGGTCAAGCTTTTTAAGAAGGAAATCTAACTCTTGTTTTTCGACAAATTGATAATTAACTTTATCGCCTTCGATCCAAGTAACTAAAAACATTTAATCCCATCCCTCATGTATTAAGTATTATGAATACATAATACTATAGGAGTTAGAGCAATTCAAGTATAGCTTCGGAATATTCAAGCATCTTCTCCATCACTACTTTTAGTAATTGCTTTTATTTGTTGCCAAAGAGGATGTGAACGCACGTCAACCGCTCGACCTTGTTTATTTACAAAAACATGCATACTCTTCCCTTCGGCAAGTAAAGTAGCTTCACGGTATACAAGATAAGTAAATGTGACCTTTCTGGAGGAAATTTTAACGTTAGTGGAAACAATCACTTCATCATCATAACGAGCTGGTAGACGATAGCGGCAACTAGCTTCAACGACAACTAGTCCAAGGCCTTGTGCCTCGAACATTGTATAAGGTAGCTCTATTTCCCTGAATAATTCTGTGCGTCCTACCTCAAACCATATAAGGTAATTGGAATGATAAACGATCCCCATCCGATCTGTTTCAGCATAACGTACACGCAAACGAGTTTGTGCTGTAAATTCCAAATGACTAGACCTCCTTAGTAATATTCTCACAATGCGTCAGTATCGTTTCTATTTTTGTATTAAGAAAGAAAAGCGCCCTTAGGCGCTTTAACTATTTTTCCAAATTACGTTTATTATTAATATGTCACAACATGATAATAATTTACGGCAGATAATTAAATGGATTAACAGTGCTTCCATTTATTATTACTTCGAAATGCAAATGTGGACCAGTTGCATCACCAGTTGCACCTATTAAGGCAATAGTCTCACCTTGACTAACCTGTTGACCAGCTGAAACCAAAATCTTTGAGGCATGTCCATAACGAGTTAGGACTCCGTTCCCATGGTCAATAAGTATCATTTTGCCATAAGCCCCCGACCAACCTGCTTCAACAACTGTCCCCGCTGCTGAAGCAGAGAATGGAGTTCCTGTACTAGCTCCAATATCAATACCCGAATGAAAACCCCGCGAACGATAACCATAATTAGAATTAATAGGTCCCCGGAGTGACCATGCTAATCCAGTAATTCTACCCGTTCCCCGTGAAGCTGCGTAAGCTATCGAATAAGGTTGTTGACTGGGACCTTTAGCAACAACTTTTGGTACAGGTTGTTTAGTTATTTGTTCATCAAGAACTCGTTTATTCTCTAATTTACCATCTTTTTGGGTATATGCAATAGTAACTAGTTTACTACCCTCGCTTCCCTGTTGTTTGACAATACGCTCATCGTCTGATAGGGAATTATCAACCGTATTTTGCACATCAAATGGGATTGTTTCCGATTGGGTAAGGATACCTTTACTCACCACTGACAAATAAGGTGTATTAGAGACAATTTTAATTTTTTGACCACCATGGAGCAGAGTGTTTTCTGTGGTTCCAGGGTTTCCTGCTAATACTTCTTTGATTAACATGTCGTTATCACGGGCTATAAGCCACCAAGAATCAGTGTCTTTAACAATATAATCATTGCTGGTAGACTTCCCTTTTTTGAGTATATCAAGAACTTTGCTGGCTAATTGCACTTGCTCCGGTTGAGTTTCTACATGTTTAGTCGTAACTTCTTCAACAAAACTTACGGAATTCACTTTGTTAGAATCACTAGGTTTTGTAATATAATCTTGAAAAGCTTTTAGAGTACTTTGAGCATCCTCTTGACTTGGGAGGATGGCGATTTTCGTACCAGAGATATCTAATTCTACTCCATCAATATAAGTCGTTAATTTACTGTTTATATCGTTCTCACTTAGACTTTTTGCAAGTATGGTAGCCTTTTTAAGACGGATAACTTTATAGTTAATTTTATCGTGTGTAAGAGCAGATTGACCTATCGTTTGACCTTGTTTTTGTAAAACTGCTTCAATAAGCTGTTTTCCGTGATCAATACTACTTACAACACCTATTTGTCGACTGTTTATATACATAACAGCAGCTGTGGCGGTACTATTAAAATAAATTCCAGTACTCGTTCCTACAATAAACAAAGCTAAAGCTGTACCCCATATTTTGTGAGATCGCCAGCGTATTAAACTTAAACGCTGCGCTGCCCATAAAAGGTTTTTTTTAGATAAGTGTTTGATTTTCATTAGTTCAAGTTTATTCATTCCTGCCCCCTCCCAATTACACTCAAGTCATACTAGTCGTACAAATGTATTATAGCACTTATTCAAGTTAAAATAAAAGCATATTGTTTATTTTTTGGTTACTATGTTATAATGTGAGGCAATAATTCAAAAAATAGAGATTTTTGAATTATTGCAAAAGGGAGATGAAACCTTTGGATAAAATGCCAATCAACCAACTAATTGCCAGAATAAACGAATTATCAAAGAAACAACGTACTGAAGGTTTGGAAGAATGGGAAAAAGCTGAGCGCGAGGCACTCCGACAAGAGTACTTGTCTTTTATCCGTGGACAGGTTAAACAATCGCTTGATCAAACGCTAACAAAGAATAACCCAATCCAATAGTTTATATCTTTAGTTGAACGAGTTTACTATTTGTACAATAAAGCTGCAGGGCACAGACCTGCAGCTTTATTATAGTCAGCTCGATTTATATAACTCATGTCCTGATTTCAAAGGGGAGCTTGTTTTCAGAAAACCGAAGTGTTTTTGAGTTGATCTAACCAATGAATTGAGGCTGGAGTAGCTGGCCCATGTCCGGGTAAAATCCAACGTAAGGGACGTGTTATCAAGGTATTGACAGATTCCATCAAGGTCGACTTTTTCCACGTTAAAAATGTTGGAGCTAAACGAATCTGACCTCCCTGAAGCAGATCGCCTACAATAGCAATTCCGTTTCGATAAAGAATAATGTGCCCAGGGGTATGTCCAGGAGCGTGTATGATTTCCCAATCTTGAAAGTAATTATTTTCTTCAAGTGCTTCAATATATTCAGGTGCTACAAGTTTACCTAGCACAGGGCGCATTAGAATCGGTAACCAGTATTTTATACCTGTGCGGGGAATATTTCCAAGAATATATGGTATTTCTATAGCATGGGCATATATTGGACATTTTGCGATATTTTGCAGTGCAACCACACTTCCGACATGATCAAGGTCAAAATGAGTGAGGATAATGCCCTGTAACCTTTGGGGTTCAACTCCCACTTTTTGAAGATACTTAATAATCACTGTTTCTTGTCTTGGAAAACCAGTATCAATAAGAAAGGGATTTGAACCAGTCACAAGATAACAATGTGCCCCTTTTACATCTTCTAAAAGATGTATACCGTCTATGAGTAGCATGCAGATCTCCATTCTTAGTCGAATTTCATTATTGCCATCTTAACAAATATATAATGAAAAATAGGTAAAACCCCCCGCTTAACATAAGGTTATTTATCGTAATACGTTTACGCAAAAGTATCATGATATAAAGTAGTGTGATGGAAATTAAAACAAGAAGAGCACTAATCAAGGTGGCTCCTGTCAATATCCAAGGGGTAAAAAGAATACCTATTCCCACTGGAAAACAACTTTGAAAAACCATGGCTCCAGTAATGTTTCCTAAAGCTAAAGTGTCTTTTCCGCGGCCTGTCCAGATTACACTATTCATTTTCTCCGGTAATTCTGTGGCAATTGGGGTTAAGATCATTGAGAGAATGAGTGGTGAGAGATACGTTAACTCCGCTAAAGAGGTTATATTGCTTACGAAAAATTTGGCTCCACCCATTATTCCAACTAAAGCAAGCAATACTTGAAAACTGATTAGAACGATTGGGGTGGTTGATAAATTTAGCCAGCGAGTAAAATATAGGGGTTCTACATCAGTATTTGTTCCCTGATCAGCGTTAATCGTTCGGTAAATATAGAACCCGTAGGCGGCAATAAGAATAATCCCAACAAGTCGATGAAACCAAAGTGAAGGAATGAATCCGGTAAATACGGCTAATGAGTAGACAGCTAGAAACGTCGATAAATCCCGTCGGATTACCCTTAGATCTACTTGTACTATCCTTGTTCTCTTCCCCAAAAAGGAATACACAGCTATAGAAAATCCCGCTATAAATAATGTTAAGGTACCGAGCATAAATGGAGCACCAGCGATCGCTCCAATACCTACCTCATGAGAAGCGGTACCACTGGTAAATAGAATAGCAATGATGGGCACCATCGTCTCAGGTAAAGCAGTACCAACTCCAGATAAAATACTGCCAACGACACCCGAGCCAACATTTAAACGTACACCGACCCATTCAATAGCGTTAGTGAATAATTCGCAACTTAGAAGAATTATTCCTAAACAAATAAGTAGTCCGGCAATGGAAATTAACAATATCAAAGCCTCCCATTAGTGAACTTGATAACTACGCGTTGTTTCCATTTGGAAACGTATTATTTCCCTTGGTCTAGGAATAATAATCATAGACTCTTAATAAGGAGGAGAAACGATTTGCCAGAACGCATTCTTAAATATGGAGGAGTCAAGTTTCACAACCTCGTACCACCTGTAAAAATTAACCGTTTCATAAATAAGCTTCCGTTTGATAAAAAAGAATCCTTATTTGAGATCTCAACTGAATTGCAGCAGGCGGGACTAATTGAAGTTTTTAATGAAAGGTCACATAGTACGATTGATAAAGACACAGTTGATGACCAACTCTAATCTAGATGGTAAAGACCGGTTGAGACTAAGTACTCATCCGGTCTTTATTTTGTCAAGTTTGTTAAAAGTATCGAAAGATCTACAATATTAGCAATTGATATTGATAATTGCTTTAGAGAATAGAAACTGTTCCCTCATAGATCACTCCAGACATAGCATCCACAGTAATGATCTGTCCTTCAGAAATTTTTGCTAAGATTCCATCAGCCCCTACTATTGCAGGGATCCCGTATTGGAGACTGGCAATGGCAGCATCAGACGTTAAGCCGCCTTCTTCAATCACGATAGCACCGGCTCTAGCAATTAAGGGAATATAGGTAGCATTAGATAATGAGGAAACAATTATATCACCATCATCAAAGCGATCTGTTTCAGGTGAAATGATCTTGCGAGCTGGCCCTGTATAAGATTTACGTCCAATTCCCATTCCCTTAATCAGAGCATTGCCCACAACCTGTACTTTAATCATGTTAGTACTGCCCACTCTACCTACTGGTACACCGGCAGTAATAACAACAACATTGCCTGTTTGAATTAAGTTCTTATTGAGAGCTGTATTTACAGCAGTCGATAACAATTGATCAGTTTCATTCCCTTGAGGGATTAGTAAGGATTGTACACCCCATTGAAGTGATAACTTGCGGGCGATAGCCAAAAATGGAGTTGCAGCAATGATCAAAGCTTTAGGACGATATTTCGAGATCATTCTGGCAGTTATACCGGAATGAGTGGGGGTAATAATTGCTGCAGCATCAAGATCGTTGGCAATAGTGTAACTGGCATAACCAATAGCTTCTGCGACATTTAGATGCGGATGGCGAGTCGATTTATTTTCTCTAAGGTGACTTTCTGTTTTACGGGCAATTTTATCCATCATTTGCACTGATTCTATCGGAAACTGACCTGCAGCAGTTTCACCTGATAACATAATTGCATCAGTTCCATCTAAGATAGCATTAGCTACATCACTAGCCTCAGCGCGCGTAGGCCGTGGTTGACGCATCATAGAATCAAGCATCTGAGTAGCAACAATCACAGGCTTACCAAGCAAATTGCATTTGCGAATAATCTCTTTTTGATAACCTGGAACCTCTTCAACTGGAATTTCAACTCCAAGATCACCTCTGGCTACCATAATCCCATCGGCTACTTCTAAAATGGCGTCCAGATTTTCTAAGCCTTCTCGGCTTTCAATCTTAGCAATAATTTGTACTTGTCCGCCTTCATCTTCTACAATACGGTGTACAGCTAGAATATCTTCTGCTTTTCGACTGAAAGAAGCCGCTATGAAATCTATCCCTTGACGTATGCCGAAACGGATATCTTCAATGTCTTTTAGGGTAACAGCTGGAAGTCGAATTTTAACTCCAGGTACATTAACACCTTTTTGAGATTTGAGTATCCCGCCATTTCTAACTAGGGTTGAGATAAGACCTTCTTGAACTTTAGTAACCTCTAAATCAAGTTGACCATCGTCGATCAGAATATGATTACCTGGTTCAATTTCACACCAAAGATTGTCATAGGTTATACCTACCCTGTCTAACGTACCCAGTTCTGGACTAAGATCCAAATTAAAACTGGCACCGTTTCGAAGGGGTATACCCTCTTTGGGAACCATCCCAGTTCGAATTTCTGGTCCCTTGGTATCAAGAATGATACCAAGGTGTTTACCGAATTTTTGTGCTTCTTCTTTTAAAACTACAATTCTGGCTCCATGTTCTTCTTGTGTACCATGAGAAAAATTAAGGCGAGCTACATCCATCCCTGCGACTAAAAGTTCTTTAACTTTTTCTGGTGAATCACTGGCTGGTCCGATAGTACAGACGATTTTTGTTCTTCTCAATCTCTGCCTCATCCTTCCCTGTTTACAAACCTTTTGCAGCTATCAAAGTGATTAAATCGATCACTCGATTGGAATAGCCTGTCTCATTATCATACCAAGCTAATACTTTAACCATACGCTCTCCCAGCATCAACGTGGATAAACTATCAACAATGGAACTGGCAGGATTACCATTATAATCAATCGAAACAAGCGGTAACTTCGAAAATTCTAAGATACCTTTCAATTTTCCGTTGGCAGCAGCTTCCAGCTTGGAATTAACTTCTTCAACCGTTGTCGGACGGGTTAAATTAGCAACAAAGTCTACAAGGGAGACATTCGGAGTTGGCACGCGTACAGCCAGTCCCGTCATTTTACCTTTTAGCTCTGGTAGGACCAGTGCGACCGCTTTAGCAGCACCAGTTGTTGTTGGGATCATTGATTGAAAAGCTGCTCGAGCACGGCGCCAATCACTATGTTCAAAATCAAGAATTCGTTGGTCATTTGTTACTGAATGAGTAGTGGTCATCATTCCCATTTCAATTCCGAATTCTTCAAGGAGAACTTTAGCCACTGGTGCTAAACAGTTTGTTGTACAAGAAGCGTTGGAAATAATATGGTGTTTTTTAGGATCATATTTATCGTCATTGACCCCCATGACAATCGTGATGTCTTCATCCTTACCAGGCGCCGATATTACTACTTTCCTGGCACCAGCAGTAAGATGTTTTGCGGCACCCTCCCGATCTGTAAAATGACCTGTTGATTCAATGACAACATCAACACCGAGTTCCTTCCAAGGTAAATCTAATGGGTTTTTTTCAGCTAAAATTTTAATTTCTCTACCATCTACGATCATGGTTTGTCCTTTAATTTCAATGGAAAACGGTAAAATTCCATGGATGGAATCATACTTTAATAGATGAGCTAGCATATCTGGCTTCCCCAAATCATTGATGGCTACGATCTCCATTGGGGCTGATTTGGACAGAGCAGCCCGAAAAGCTAAGCGGCCAATTCTACCAAAACCATTAATTGCTACACGAACAGTCATTCTAAGTAACCTCCTTAAATTTTGGATAATTCTATAACAAGAACATATTCAACGAATAGTAACACAAATCCTGCTTATTACCAAAGGTTTAGTACATATCTATAATTCCCCAAAACGAAAAAAACTTACATAGCTTTGCTTCATAAATTTTATTAAATTCGATCTGTGCGGTTATAAGTACCATTATTTGCCATATCTTATGCGCACTTCGCCCTCGTCGGGGTTATCAGCTTAATCAAAAAAGGAATCAAGTTCAGTCTTCTGCAAATACTTTTGTTTATGTTGATAGTTATAAAGGATAATCTCCAATCCCATACTAGTAAAACCAGCGGAGTATTCTATCATAGCAAACCGTTCTCTATTATGAATGTTCTAGTTTGTGAAAACTTACTATTTAAAGTTATTTCGATCAGTAATGTCGAAATCATCCAGTAAGACTTCATTACATCCAATTATACTTATTTTTTTAGTAGATTGCGAAATTTCCCCTACTCTGATATGCCAAAAAGTTACCGTTTACAAAAGCTTTATGCTCAGTAAACGGTAACTTTCTCAGGTATTATTAGAATTAATTAGGCTCGTTGTGAAATGGCCAAAGCCTGCTCTAGATCCGCAATCAAATCTTCAATATTTTCAATCCCGACTGACAAACGAACCATATCAGGGGTGACCCCTGCGCTAGCCTGTTCTTCAGGGCTAAGTTGGCTATGAGTAGTACTCGCTGGGTGAATTACTAAAGATTTTGCATCCCCGACGTTCGCCAAATGACTAAACAATTTGACCGAATCAATAAATTTTGCTCCTGCTTCTTTAGCACCTTTGATTCCAAACGTAAATACCGCACCTGCACCTTGAGGTAAATATTTCTTAGCAAGGTCATAACTAGAGTTGCCCTCTAGTGAAGGATAATTTACCCAAGTTACAGCAGAATGTTTTTGCAAATACTTAGCAACTTTTAGTGAATTCTGCACATGACGTTCCATCCGTAAATGCAGAGTTTCCAAACCAAGCAGAAAGAGGAAGGAATTAAAGGGAGAAAGGGTGGGGCCTAAGTCCCTTAATAGTTGTACCCTCATTTTAATAATATAAGCCGCAGCCCCAATATCCTTAACATACCGTACCCCATGATAACTTGGGTCTGGTTCTGTCAACCCAGGGAATCTCCCGCCAGTCCAATCAAAACGCCCGGAATCGACAACTACTCCGCCTAGCGACGTCCCATGTCCACCAATAAACTTGGTTGCAGAATGAATAATAATATCAGCTCCCCATTCAAAAGGACGGCACAAAGCTGGGGTAGCAAAGGTACTATCAACAATTAAAGGCAGTCCGTATTCATGAGCAATCGACGAAACAGCTCCAATATCTAAGACTTGCATATCTGGATTGCCAATGGTTTCAGCAAAAAAAGCTCTAGTTTTAGAATTGACATGCTTACGGAAATTTTCTGGATTTTTAGAATCAACTAAATGAACCTTAATTCCCATTTTGGGAAGAGTCGTTGTAAATAAATTATAAGTACCCCCATATAAGCTACTAGAAGAAATAATTTCATCCCCTGCAGAAGCAATATTTAAAATTGCCAGTAACATGGCAGCATGTCCTGAAGCTGTAGCCAGCGCCCCTACTCCACCTTCCAAAAGTGCAATTCTTTGCTCAAAAACATCAGATGTGGGATTCATTAAACGAGTATAAATATTACCTAGCTCCTCAAGTCCAAAAAGTCGTGCTGCATGAGCCGTGTCATCGAAGCCATAGGCTGCGGTCTGATAAATAGGAACTGCCCGAGATTTTGTTGTCGGATCAATTTCCTGACCTCCGTGTACTGCTATAGTTTCGAAGGATAATTTGTTCCAATCTGTCATCTTTTGTATTGCCCCTTTCTTTATGTACCATATTAATCATCAGAGGGTAAAATTTATTTGTTTTAATACTACATTAGGGTGTTTTAGTTGTCAATATTTTATTTATATATTTCACATCGACTTTATCGGAATTGGGTAAGCTCGCTATAAAAGTGAAACAGGCAGCGTACGTTCCACTGCCTGTTTCTACCACCTCGTCCACCGTCTCCCAAGAAGGTTCCCCAACCTTCCAAAAATATTCTACTCGATTTTAAAGTTTATTACAAGCTAAGCCTAATAAAATACCCTATATTTCCACCCTTCATAGAACTATATATCTACAGGTATATCCTTATAAATTATAAACTTGTCTGATAATTTCTCCAATTCCTTGAGGATGACATTTTAACACTTTATTCTCAAATCTACTTCGAAGATTTCTTAAACCTTTCGGTACCTCCCAACCTATTTTACGACTTAAACTTTCTAGAGCTTCCCATTCATCAGGGATATTCGCCTGTTCAGAAATTGCTTGTAAGACACTGGCAGCAAATTTAAAAGGGCTAGCAGTCGATATGATGACAGAATAAGTATTATCTCCAGTGGTCCGAACGTAATCTTCGTAAACTTTCATGGCTACTGCTGTATGCG
This sequence comes from Desulfitobacteriaceae bacterium, assembly GCA_049302575.1. Lineage (GTDB taxonomy): Bacteria > Bacillota > Desulfitobacteriia > Desulfitobacteriales > Desulfitobacteriaceae > JBAQMG01. Next base: position 45,832 of record JBAQMG010000005.1, read on the forward strand.
GATCAAAAACGTAACCAAATTGTTGATATCCACTATTTATCGTAGCTAAAACTTGATCTTCATCCGCCCAACCAGCGTAGACCTGAGCTTGACTTCGTTCCAAAGTCTTTTCATCCACTTGAAAGCTTCCAAATTCATTAAGCTCTTGGTACCAAGACTTAATCTTATCAGCATCATGACCACTCATTTCATAAAGAAAGCGTTCAAAATTACTAGAAATCAAAATATCCATTGAAGGAGCCATTGTTAAATAAAATGGACGGTTACTTTGATAGAGCCCCTTCTTAAAAAAATCCGTCAAAACATTATTTCTATTAGAAGCACAAATTAAACGCTTGATTGGTAGACCCATCTTTTGGGCATAATAAGCTGCCAGAAGGTTGCCAAAATTCCCTGTAGGTACTACAATATTTAAATTAGCCCCTGGTTTAATCTTATCTTGTTGCACTGCTTGTAAGTAGGTCCAATAATAATAAACAATTTGCGGTAACAACCTACCCCAATTAATAGAATTAGCGGAAGAGAAAATCGTTTGTTGTTTAGCTAATTGTTCCTTAAGTAAATCCGAGGCAAAAATCTCTTTAACAGCAGTTTGACAATCATCAAAGTTCCCTTTCACCGCAACTACATGAGTATTATTTCCATCAGTAGTTGTCATTTGGCGCTCTTGAACGGTACTAACCCCACCCTCTGGATAAAAGACGATGATATTCATCCCAGTTACGTTTTTGAAACCTTCTAAAGCTGCTTTGCCAGTATCTCCTGAAGTTGCTACTAGTATTAAAACTTCAGAATTATTTTCCAGGTTTTTCAGACTAGCCCCTAGCAGATAAGGCAAAACCTGAAGAGCCATATCTTTAAAGGCAGCGGTTGGACCGTGCCACAATTCCAAAACACCAAATTCACCCATGTCGACTAAGGGTGCAGGATTAACTCCATTAAATACTTCTGGCGAATAGATAGCTCCTGCTCGTTTAATAACCTCCTCCGTAAACCCCGAAAGGTAAGGAGACATAATTCTCACTGCCAACTCAGAATAACCAAGCCCTTCAACTTGCTGCCAGGGTATGTTAGGAATAGTATTGGGAACAAACAGACCACCACCAGGTACCATTCCCCAAGCAATCGCTTGGGATGCAGATTGGTTTTGTAGATTTCCTCGTGTACTATCGTACAATTTTGTCCCTCCCTAATTTAATTAATATTTTGTTATTTTATCATTTTTTCAAAGTCTAACTACTTATGCAGGAAACAGTTTCGCTTTTGTTGAATATTTTGTCCTATAGGCTAATGAAAGTAAGGTGAACTTAATTTGATAGAACCATCATACCGTCAAAACCGCCAAAGCTTGATTCTGGGTTTGATTTTATCCGTTAAAGAATTATTCCCCAACGAGCGTCTAAAAATCATGCACTCCATTTTAGATGGTATATATTGTGAACTAGAAAACTCCTTACTTTCTTCGCGAGAAGTTAGGAAAATTGAAGAGCGACTTAATGAATGGGTTAAAGCGGATCTGCCAATTTCCTGTCAGCCGAAAGAAGATGGATTTTTCCACTGTCGCATTAATGAAGAAGAGGTAAAATTCCTCTTCCCTGTGCTTAGTCGTTCAGGCTCTGTTCAACATTGTCGGCTTGTAGATTATCCGCCAGGTTTCATTTTACTCTACACCGCCAATGATCAGACTGATTCTTGCCCTCTTTATATTCCACCCGAAAAGCTTTCCGCTACTTTTTCCGAATCTCAACGTTGGGTGGAGAATCTTCGTCTAGCAAACGTCGGAGATGTCAATGCAGTGATCCATGCTGACC
>JBAQMG010000006.1:0-3862 GCA_049302575.1 Desulfitobacteriaceae bacterium
CTTTACCTGTTTTCTATGCTGGAAGGCAGAGGCGGGGATGACTTCGTTGTTTATTTCATTCCAGGAGAAAATATGCATTGGGATATAACTAACGCTATTATTCAATGGGTTCTTCCCCTAGAGGAACAATTCAACCGTAGAATCAGAAAACTAGTCAATGAAAAAATCAGTTTACGTTCCGGACTTGCCCGGTGTGTCCATGAAATAGACCGAAGTGCCGATTATTTACTTTATGCTGCTGTGAAAGAGGCCTTCCTACTCAATAAATCCGAACCTGATCCTGAGTATTTTTCCCGTCGAGAAGAAATTACAAAGATAATCAAAGAACCAGACACTTACTTAAAAATCGCTTTTCAACCCATTATAGAAACTAGAAGCGGAGAAATCTTTGGTTTTGAAGCCTTATCTCGTATACTAGGAACAACAGTATTTAACAACATTGCCGACCTCTTTCCCTTTGCCGAAAAAATAGGACAACTTTATCCAGTGGAAACACTTTGCCGACGCCAAGCGATTTTTTCTTACCCTTCAATTGCCCAAAACAAAGAAATGCTCTTCCTCAACATTAATCCTCAGGTTTTAGCCGACCCCGAATTCGCCTCCGGACATACAAGAAAGCTTCTTACCGAACAGGGACTAACACCTTCCGACGTTGTCTTGGAAATTACTGAACGCAGTGCCATCGAAAATTTCGAAACTTTCCGTGATGCTTTAGGCCATTACCGAAAACAAGGTTATCTAATCGCTCTAGACGACGTCGGAGCCGGTTACTCTTCCTTGCAATCCGTTGCAGAGCTTCATCCCGACTTCCTTAAAGTAGACCGTTCACTCATTAAGGGAGTTAATGCCGACCCTATAAAATGGGCATTATTAGAGACATTTGTCACGTTCTCTAAACGTATAGGCTGTCGCATCATCGCTGAAGGAGTAGAAACAGCCGAGGAAATGCGTACAGTTGTCCAATTAGGAGTCGACTATGTTCAAGGATTTTTTGTTGCCAGACCTGATTTTGAACGAAAACCGCTTAATCCTGCTATGAAGGATATCCTAGAACCTGAACGTCGGCTTAAATCTCTAGATCAAAGCCCAATCCTTACTATGGTTGAACCCTTACCCCTTTTCGAAGTTCATACCCCTGTAAGTTCTGTGGAAACCTACTTTCGTAATCGCCCTCATCAATTTTTAGTAGGAGTGATCGAAAAGCAGCGTATTATCGGGGTGGTGCAACGCGACAGACTTTTTGCTGCCTTAGGAACCCGTTATGGTGTTCCCCTATATTTAAAACGACCTATTTCCATCTTGATGGACGAAAATACCCTGATCGTCGAAGACAGCACTCCAATAGAAGTGGTATCCAGCATAGCTATGCAGCGCCCAGATGCTCAATTGTACGATGGCATTGTTGTGGCTAACCAACGCAAACCTATTGGGATGGTTTCAGTAGCAAACCTGATGAAAGCCATGGCTGATAGACAAATTCAAATTGCCAAGGGGGCTAACCCTTTAACTGGATTACCAGGGAATATACGCATTGACCAAGAGATTAAGCAGCGCCTTGAACGACGTATAACTTTTGGCATCATCTATGTCGATCTCAATAAATTTAAACATTTTAATGACTTGCACGGTTTCCAACAAGGAGATAACGCCATTAAAATGCTAGCCGAAATATTGCTCAATGCAGCAAACAATAGTGATAAAGAAACCTTCGTTGGACATATTGGCGGCGACGATTTCATTATGATCCTTTCAGCAATTCACCTGGAGAAATTAGCACTTGCCATCCTCAGCCAATTCGAGCAATCCTGCAATCAGTTAACTGGTGCCGAAAACCTTAGCGTTGCCTTGGCCTGCCTTAAAGTTGATGCAGTTGAACGAACCTGGACTCCAGTGAATGTCTCCGAGCGAGCCGCACAACTAAAAAAAGAGGTTAAGGCCATTGGTGGCAACGCTTTTTTACTACGATAGAAAGTGTTACTTAAAAATCGGATAGGAGGCCACCCATTATTTGAGTGACCCAGGGCGAATTCACGAAGCAAATATATGGTAAATATGGATATTGTCTTACTGGACGAACAAAGATAAATAATGTAGACTGTGCTCAGAAGTATATTTAAAGTGAGGGTTACCTATGAGCGCAGGTTTATACAAGGGTAAGTTTTTCGAGTTTTTTGGAATCATTTATGACAAACGGCAGCCGGAAAAAATAAAGCATACGTTAATTGATGTCCTCTTTGTCATTGTTGCAGCAGTATTTTGTAGAATCGATGAACTAGAAGAAATCTATTACTGGGCCATGGCACCGGATAACAGGAATTGGCTCAGTAACTATGTCGATCTTAAAGGTGGTATCCCGTCGATATCTACTATTCGGAGGATCATGAACTGGATTGACCCAAAGCAATTTGAAAAATGCTTTATTTCATGGGTTGGTGAAATGACTGTCTTCTCAAAAGACGGTGGTGATACCGTGGCGATTGATGGCAAATCCATGAGAGGTTCACGAAATGGCAATAAGTGCGCTCATATAGTTAGTGCTTGGTGTAGTGCCAACAATTTGGTCTTGGGACAAGTCAAGACAGACGTTAAAAGTAACGAAATAACAGCTATTCCAGAACTCTTGGATTTACTGTATTTAAAGGGCTGTTGTGTCACAATTGACGCGATGGGTTGCCAACGAAAAATTGTAAAAAAGATTGTGAAAGATAAAGAAGCTGATTATGTGATCGGTTTGAAGGGTAATCAGGGAACATTGCATGATGAAGTTATCCGTTATTTTGACGATTTACAAAACGATGGAGAACTTAAAAAAGTAGAAAAAGGTGAAAGTCTAAACGAGAAGATCGCTATGGCAACCACGTTAGATAAAGGTCATGGCAGAATTGAGCTAAGAAAGTATTACTATTCTACCGATATTGATTGGATGGTGGACGCCAAAAAAGATTGGTTTGGCTTAACAGGTATTGGCATGATTTATAGGAACTCAACAGAAAAAGGAAAAACAACGGAGGATACCCGCTACTTTATTGGGAGTATTGATAATGTGCAGCAGTTTGCTAAGTCGGCACGTGAGCATTGGGGCGTAGAAAGTGTCCATTGGAATTTGGACGTAACTTTTAGAGATGATGCTAACAAAACGAGGAAGGATTGTGCTCCTGAAAATATGGCAGTAGCAAAAAGAATTGGATTAAATATGGTCCGCAATGAAAAAGAGATTTATACAAAGGAAAGTGCCAAGATAAAGCGACTGATCGCTTCATTCACGGAAGACTACAGAACGAAAGTTTTTGATCTTAACTTCGGTAGAAAGAACTAGATTTCAGCTTGCTGATGATGACTGGGTATCTCCCGAAACGGAATAGCTGGTTTAAGAAGAGTGCTTTTATAGCATTCGACCGAGAATGGCGGGTATTTGCAACAGTATTATACCAGCGACAAGCAAACGTTTCTGATATGGATTGATCTTTCAACAATAGAAATGACTGGAATAGCTGTTTTTTTAAACCCAGCGATGGTTTTGTGGTAGAAAATGGATTCATGAATTCGCCCTGCGACCATCTTTGATTGTTCTTGACAATACTTCTACCAATTTACTTTGATTCACAGTATCGAAGAATTTCTCTAAGTCCATGTCTACGACATAGTTGTATCCTTCATCTATGTTGTTCTGACATTTCCTGATGGCGTGATGAGCGCTTCGTCCTGGTCTAAATCCGTAGCTGTTGTCCGAAAATTGCTTCTCATAGATCGGTGTGAGCACTTGGCCTATTGCCTGCTGAACGACTCGGTCAACTACTGTAGGAATTCCTAATTTTCTTTTCTCTTTCTTCCCATCGGCCTTGGGTATCTCTACCCTTCTCAC
>JBAQMG010000007.1:0-1963 GCA_049302575.1 Desulfitobacteriaceae bacterium
ATACTCCATTACGAAAGGCGCTTGATCCCCTTCGAAGACGTCTACTTTGACGGTAGGCTCTTGGAAACCAAACAACGGCTCAAAAGTTTTTTACTTAAAGACCGCTTAGGAATGCCCCTAGCCAAACGACTCAAAATAATTGAAAATAGACTATTAGATCAGATACATCCCTTGCAAAAGAAAAGATTACAGAGAATCCAAAGCATTGTCGAGCATAGCGAAGGGCATGCCCTAGAAATAAAGTCTTTCAGTCGCTTGCTTTCTATCAAAAAAGCTAAGGGCTTTTTAAACCAGCTTCATCGCTATACGCAGATCGATTATTATCAGCTTTACCAGAGACTTTTCAGTGAACCAGAGCTTTTTCACCGACTTGCTAAAGGACTGGAACTACCAAAAGGCATCGAGCAGCTCATTTCAGGCACCAAGGAGAGCCTAACAGAAGGTCAACTCTCTTTTGAAGACAGTGCTCCGCTGTTATATCTTAAACTAAGGATCGAGGGCAGCCCTTTGTTTTCCGAGATTAAACAGGTGGTCATCGATGAGGTACAGGACTATTACCCGCTACACTATGAGATCTTTAAGCTTTTATTTAAAGAGGCACGCTATACTGTTTTAGGTGATATCCAGCAGTCAGTTGAAAAAGAAATCAACCCCTCGATTTATGATAATCTAACTGAAATACTCAACAAAAAAAAGACCCTTAAGCTGACGTTAAACAAAAGCTATCGGTCTTCCTCTGAAATAACCGCCTTTACTCAAAGACTTCTCAATAATGGTTTAGGACAAGATTTAGTAGCTTTTGAGAGACATGAAGCAGAGCCGACAGTGAACTATCTAGAGAGCCTAGAGCAGATGGACCTAGCCGTTATTCAAGCTGTAAGGTACTACTTAGAGCAAGGGTACTTATCCATTGCCGTACTCTGCAAAACCCAGCAAGAAGCGCAGGCAATCCATACAAGGTTAAAGGATTCGATCAGCCTTGAATTATTCATTACCATCGAAGGAGAAGTAGACAAAGGGGCTATGGTGATGCCAATCTATATGGCCAAAGGGTTGGAGTTTGATGTTGTCCTTGTCTATGACGCATCCCGAGATAATTATTCGACGAAGTTTGATCAACAATTGTTGTATATCGCTTGTACAAGGGCGATGCATCAGTTGGTTCTTTATTACACTGGGGAAAAATCTTCCTTCCTTTAATTATTGAAAACATTTTAGCATTTTTCAGCTGCTCTATAGCGTCTTCTATAGGTGCAATATAGAACCTAGCACACAATAAGACCTTTCCCACGAAGGGAAAGGTCTTATTAAAGCAAATTTTACCAGTTATTTCTGCGTGGTTGTGGTTGATAGCATTCACGGCAGTATACAGGTTTTTCGCCGGAGGGTTGAAAAGGAACCTCAGTTTCTTTTCCGCAAGTTGCACAAACTGCGGGGAACATTTCGCGTTGTGGGCGAGCACCATAACTTCCGCCACCATTGTTTCTAGTTTGCGCCTTTTTAGCTGCACGGCACTCTGGGCAACGACCAGGTTCGTTTGTGAATCCCTTTTCAGCGTAGAAATCTTGTTCTGACGCGGAGAAGGTAAACTCACGACCACAATCTTTACAACTTAATTCTTTGTCATTAGACATTTAAAAAACCTCCAAGATTTTATTACCCGCTGTATAGGAAATATTCACTACGCTTCCCTCGCCAAAGGCAATCAGAAAGTTTGCTTTAATCCACAAAAACTAACGAGCTTGGATAAGCATAACTGGAAAGTTAAAACATGTCAAATATTCTGCAATAATAAATATTAAATCTCATATCCCCAGAAAACATAAATTCCCAATTGAGTATTTAATTCAATACCAAAAATAGAAAGTGCTGATCAAGCTCGCCTCTTTATTGTATGATAGTCTTAAAACCGTTTGCTAAAGCAAGGAGAGTACGTTCATCTTAACGAGCAATGATCTGAATG
>JBAQMG010000008.1:0-23954 GCA_049302575.1 Desulfitobacteriaceae bacterium
TTAAGATCAGCTCCTTAAAGTCTAACTTAGAGTCTATAAAATGGGAATCCAGGAATTCTTAGACTCTATGAATGTAATGAGCGTACTTCGTGAATACTCAATTTATGTGATATATCCAAAAACTTTCAGTAATTTTAAGATAATCAAGGAGGAAATTACCGATATGATGCCGAAAAATGAACAGATTATTAACGATGGGAAAAATATAGAGGGGGCTACGCCTATTTCCACTAATCCTCCTTCAGGTTCTAACTTCATTCAAAATATTATAACGGAAGATTTGAAAGTTCAGAAAAATAACGGCCGCGTTCAGACTAGGTTTCCACCGGAACCCAATGGTTATCTCCATATAGGGCATGCCAAATCCATTTGTTTGAATTTTGGCTTGGCCAAGGAGAACAAGGGGCTCTGTAATTTGCGTTTTGACGATACCAATCCCAGTAAAGAAGATGTCGAATATGTAGATTCGATTAAAGAGGATGTCCACTGGCTGGGCTTTGATTGGGGCGATAGACAGTTTTATGCCTCGGATTATTTTGCTGATCTTTATGACTATGCTGTTCAGTTAATCAAAGAAGATAAGGCTTACGTATGCGACTTGAGTGCGCAGGAAATAAGAGAATATAGGGGTTCTTTGACCGCACCAGGCAAAGAGAGCCCTTATCGTACTCGGTGTATTGCTGAGAACTTAGATCTCTTTGGAAAAATGAAGGCTGGTGAATTTGCTGATGGTTCACGAGTACTTCGGGCTAAGATTGATATGGCCTCACCTAACCTGAATCTGCGTGATCCTGTACTTTATCGAATTCTAAGGGCGACGCATCATCGGACGGGTGATGAGTGGTGCATCTATCCAATGTACGACTATGCCCATCCTTTGTCTGATGCCCTGGAAAAAGTCACTCATTCAATTTGCACCTTGGAATTTGAGGATCATCGTCCTTTGTATGACTGGGTATGTGAGGCGCTAAACCTAGAATGTCATCCCCAACAAATTGAGTTCGCTCGGTTAAATATAACGAACACTGTGATGAGCAAGCGCAAGCTGCGGTTATTCGTGGAACAGGGACATGTCGCTGGTTGGGACGATCCACGGATGCCGACGATCTCTGGTTTAAGACGACGCGGTTATACTCCGGAAGCCATTCGGGATTTCTGTGATCGGATTGGAGTTGCTAAGAGCAATAGTCTGGTCGATGTCGCTCTGTTGGAACACTGTATACGTGAGGACCTGAATACAAGGGCACCCCGAGTGATGGCAATACTACATCCTTTAAAGGTAATTATCGATAACTATCCTGCTGATCAAGTGGAAGAATTGACGGCAGAAAATAATCCGGAGAACCCTGAGATGGGCTCACGTAGGTTGCCTTTCTCCAGAGAACTGTATATTGAACGCGAAGATTTTATGGAAAATCCACCGAAGAAGTTCTTCCGGTTATCCCTTGGTCAAGAGGTACGCTTAAAACATGCCTTTATCATTAAATGTGTGGATGTCATTAAAGATGAAAAAACCGGTGAAATAGTGGAGCTTCGTTGTACTTATGATTCCGAAACTCGAAGTGGCGGACCAGCGAGCGGGCGTAAGGTAAAGGGTACTTTGCACTGGGTTTCAGCTGCTCAGGCCTTAACTGCGCAGGTTCGTTTGTACGAATACCTGCTTTTAGAAGATGGCGCTGATGTAGAAGGGGAAAGTCAAGATTTGGAGACAAATCTAAATCCTCATTCCTTAGAAATTTTAACGACTTGCCAAGTTGAACCAAGTTTAGCTGGTGCAAGTCCCGGTGAGCATTTTCAATTTTTAAGACACGGCTACTTTTGTGTAGATGCAGATTCCCAGAAGGGAGATTTAATATTTAACCGAACAGTTTCGTTGCGTGATACTTGGGGGAAGATAGTACGTAATGCATAATTCATAATGAGATTTTGCTGCAGAAACCCCATTGTTGCAAGTCCAGCAAAATTGCATCCTGCGTCGGTAGTGTTCGTTTGGGGCTAGCGACTTCGGCGAAAGTCTCCACTGGAGACTTTCGTCCCAAAACCCAAAAGCAATGATGAATGTGAACCCTTGGCGTGCTTAACGCTTTATCGTCTACGTTCAATGACGCAAATTACGCTACATGCTCTCTCCGCAATTGTTGCTTGATCTTTCTGCAGTGTGGTCATAATGAGAACAATCGGAAAAAGAAAAGTCCAAATCAGACTCGCGTAGTTAGCGAGAGATTCGGACTTTTCTTGGTAGTTCACTTCTTAGGTATTTATATTCTTAGGTTATGAAGAAGCATTGGTTGGGTTGGTAGTGTTAGTGCTGAAGAATTAAAAGTAGCGAGAGTCAGGTTGGTTAAATTCATTTTCGGGTACTGTTAATTGCCGATCTAGGGTTTCCAGCATTTTTGCTTTATCCCTGGGTATATTGCCATTGACCCAGACGAAATTTGAGACATGATCGCTAAAAAGTTCGGAAGGGCCTTCTAAATTTGCAATTAAGAGACGAGTTTCCTCCAAAGCCTCGTGGGGATTAAGCAAATGGAATTTTCCTTGTTGAAGGTCATCGTATAGTGGTGTTCTTTTAACAGGGCCGTAAGTACGTAAACGAATAAAATCCGGGTTGAAAGCATTCAGTACACGTGCACTTTCTAGGGCATGTTCTAGTGTGCGTTCTTGGCCGCCAATGCCGATCAGGATATATTCACTCAGTTCAATACCAGCTTCTCTTACCTTGAGACCATTTTCAATCATTTCTGCGGCTGTGAAGCCTTTTTTAATTCTACGGAGAATCTCATCATCGCCACTCTCCATTCCAGAATGGATGCGGCTCAGCCCTGACTCTTTCAGAAGGCGAAACTCCGGCAGCGTTTTTAATTTGAGGAATTTTGCGGAGCCATAGACAGTCATCCGCATTAGGTAAGGAAACATTTCTCGGGCATAGTTCAGGATTTCTATAAGTTGGTCTGTCTTCATGAGAATCGTATTCCCATCAGGGAAAAAGATCGACTGAATTTTGTTGCCGTAATGATCACGGGCCATGAGCAGGTCCTCTTTTATATCGGCTACAGACCGAATGCGAAATTTCTTACTCTGATACATACCACAAAAGGTACATTTATTATGAGGGCAACCGATCGTTGCTTGGATAAGCAAACTTTCGGCTTCGCTGGGTGGACGATAGACTGTTCCTTCGTAACGCATCAAATGCCTCCTCTCATGTCTAATTGTATCTCAATTTTTTCCCAGGGTAAAATAATATCTTTATTGATAAACTTGGGGTTAAGTTAAATGACATGGTTTTGCGATGGAATGGCGCGATTATTCAAGAGCAATAGAATAGGAAAGTTAGGAGGGGTAGATCTTGAGTTTAACAAATTATCATACCCATAGTCGCTTTTGTGATGGAGAAGGAGAACCAGAAAGCTATGTTAAAGAAGCTCTAAGTTGCGGATTTGATGCTCTTGGGTTCTCTAGTCATGCCCCTTTGCCCTTTTATCAATCCTTTGTTATGGGAAACTCAAATCTTAAACTTTATTGTGATCTGATCAATCAGCTTAAGGCAAAGTATAAAGGGATGATCCAGATTTATTTGGGTTTAGAAGTTGACTATGTTCCGGAGGTAATTGGCCCAAGTTCACCACAATTTCGGGACCTTGGCTTAGACTATACTATCGGATCGATTCATTTGATGAAAAACCCCGAAAATAGCGAGTACCTGTGTGTGGATGAAAGTGCAAGCGCGTTTAAAAAACTTCTTCAGGAAGTTTTCAAGGGAGATGTAGAAAAGTACATCACTCATTATTATACTTTGATTCGACAGATGATTAGGGAACACAACCCAAGTATTATAGGACATTTGGATTTAGTTAAAAAGTTTAATAGTAACAATGAGTTTTTTCGAGAAGATGAAAAATGGTACATGGACGAAGTCTATCAAACCTTAAATACTATTGCAGCCGCCAGTTCGGTTTTGGAAATTAATACTGGTGGAATTTCTAGAGGTTATATCAAGTCAGTCTACCCTAGTACGTGGATCTTAAAAGAAGCTCAAAGGTTGGGTATCCCGATTATTTTGAGCTCTGATGCGCATTCACCGAAGTTTATCAAGGCTTATTTTGAACAAGCCATCGAAATCGCGCAGGGGGTAGGGTATTCAAGTCAACGAAGAGTAATTAATGGTGGTTGGAACGATACATTACTTTGAAGATTGTTAAGCTAAGCAAGGTCAATTCGGAATATGCGCTTTATAGAGGAACAAGGAGTAAGCGAATGGGACAAATAAAGGTGGAAGATGTCGTGATCCCCTTTGAGACTAGAATAAGTACCCGTGCTCAAAGAATTATAATTTCTATAATTAGAGGGCAGGTTAAAGTATCAGTGCCTAGAGGGGTTACAGATCGACAAGTGGAGAAGTTTGTCTTGACTAAGCAAGAGTGGATCTATGAGCATTGGCGGCAGTATCAAGCACAACAAACGCTTCGAGTTCAGAAGGAATACAAATCTGGCCAAGAGTTCCCCTACCGTGGCAGGAACTTGACAATCCTAGTTGAGGAGTATGATGGAAAAACGATTGGCGTTAAATTAATTCAGAATACGCTAGGGATTTATTTCCCTAAGACAACCCCGCTTGAGGAACGTTCCAGATATATCAAAGAGGCATTAATTTATTGGTATAAGACTCAAGCTAGGATAATTTTCCAAGATAAGTTAGATCATTATGCCGCGATCATGGGCGTAGAATATAAGGGGTTAAGAATTAAGGAACAAAAGACTAAATGGGGGAGTTGTTCTGCCCGAGGAAATATTAACCTTAACTGGAAGGTAGTAATGGCCCCAGAAGCTGTGATCGATTACTTAATCATCCATGAACTTGCCCATTTAAAGTTTTTAAACCATTCACAGGATTTTTGGTACGTTGTGGCTAATTATATGGTAGATTATAAGCAGTGGAAAAAATGGCTTAAAGAGCATGGCCGAGATTTAGAGATGTAGGGGTTTAGGTTAAATGAAGATAATTATAGATGCTGACGCCTGCCCAAGGACTGTACTGCAAATTTGCCTAAAGCTAGGTCGAGATTATGGCGTGCCAGTTTGGACTGTGGCTAGCTTTAACCATAATATTGAATCTGATCATCATATCGTCGTAGGAAATTATCCCCAAGAAGCGGATTTAAAGGTGATGAACCTAACCATCGCGGGGGATGTTGCTGTAACCCAGGACTGGGGTCTAGCGGCTATGTTATTGGGTAAGAAAGCTAAATGTTTGAGCCCATATGGCAAAGAATTTGCCTCAGATACAATAGAGTTTTTAATGGAGGAGAGAGAGCTGAAAGCACGACTTCGGCGGGGTGGTACAAGAACTAAGGGTCCTAAGAAAAGAACGCTTGAAGATGACCGGAGGTTTGAGGTTTGTCTACATAAGATGATCCGGCAAGAGGGATAGATTTAGATAAAAGTTGTGTACCTGAAAGCAAGCATTCAGGTACACAACTTTTATCATGTTAGGAGAGAAGACTCCCATTCTCTACAGGTGAGAGATAAATCGCCGTCCTCAAATACTCTTTGCGAACAGATGTTCCACGGCAGATCTATCTGTGGTAAAATAGGTCTGATGTATAGATTCTGGGGAGGTTCACTCCGTTCTTAGGTATAATGTAGAAGACAGAAGACAGAAGACATAATGGCAGAAGTCGAGGTTCTGACGTCGAGCATCGAGCATCTAACCTCGCGTAATTTGCCTCGCTAAAGAAGGAAGTGAATTGTTCATGGATAATGTAAGACCATTTTTGCTATTGGGGCTAGGATTTGTTATAGGTGGATTTCTTGTTTGGTTGATAGTTAAGTCGAGGCTTCAAGGAAGCTTTGACAGGGCTATGGCTAAAGGGGAGGCCGAGCAGGGCATCTTAGTTGAACGACTTCAGAGTAAGGAACTGCAACTTCAAGAATCCCAACAACTCTTTCATAAAGGGCTTATAGAGATAGAGTTACTAAGGGTAGAATTGAAATCAGAGTCGGCTAAACGTTCCGGTGCTGAGGAAAAAAACACCCGGATTCCGGAACTTGAAACAATGGTTAAGTCAGGAGAGTCACGAATTATTATATTTCAAGAGGAAAAAAGTGCTTTGCGCTCCAAACTTTCTGAATTGGACACCAGACTTGCTGAGGAACGTAAAGCCTCAGGGGAAAAGTTAGCCCTTTTAAACGAGGCGCAAGAAAAATTATCGGATGCCTTTAAAGCACTTTCAGCTGAGGCCCTACATACTAATAACCAATCTTTTTTGGAGTTGGCCCAGATATCCTTGGCCAAATTTCAGGAGGGTGCTAAAAGCGATTTAGAGACGCGACAAGTAGCCATTGATGGTCTCGTTAAGCCCTTAAAAGAATCGTTAGAAAAGGTTGATGTTAAGCTTCAGGAAATTGAAAAAACCCGTACAAGTGCTTATGTAAGTCTTACTGAACAAGTTAAATCCTTAGCTCTTACTCAGGGGCAATTACAATTGGAAACCTCGAATTTAGTTAGGGCTTTACGTGCTCCGGTAGTGCGTGGGCGTTGGGGTGAAATCCAACTACAAAGAGTCGTTGAAATGGCCGGAATGTTAGAGTATTGCGATTTTAATCAACAGACCTCTGTTAATACAGAGAGGGGGCGTTTGCGCCCGGATATGATGATCCGACTTCCTAATAACCGTGAAATTGTCGTGGATTCCAAGGCGCCCTTGCAAGCTTATCTGGAGGCTCTAGAAGCCCCTGATGAGGCAACACGGGTGGCAAGACTTAAGGACCACGCTCGTCAAGTTCGCACGCATCTTACTCAATTAGGTGCCAAGAGTTATTGGGAACAGTTTGAGTCATCGCCGGAGTTTGTGGTATTGTTTTTACCCGGAGAAACCTTTTTTAGTGCCGCATTAGAGCAAGATTCTAGTTTGATTGAGTTTGGAGTAGGTCAGAAGGTTATCTTGGCTACACCGACAACACTTATTGCCTTACTAAAGGCTGTAGCCTACGGTTGGCGGCAAGAAAAAATTGCTGAAAATGCTGAGGCAATCAGTAAATTAGGCAGAGAGCTTTATGATCGAGTGAGAGTTTTTGCCAACTATTTTGGGGATGTTCGTAAAGGGTTAGATGGAGCAGTAGAAGCCTATAATAAAGCGGTCGGCTCTTTAGAAGGACGGGTTTTGGTATCTGCTCGGAAACTTAAGGACCTTGGCGCAGCAACCAAGGAGGATATTAAAGTAATAGAGGTGATTGACACGTCTACCCGCTCTCTTCAGGCAGAAGAACTACTGTAACAGAGGTCAGAAGTCAGAAGTCAGATTGAGGTCGGATATCGGATTTCGAACATCGAACATCGGACATCGGACATCGGATTTCGAACATCGAACATATTAAAGGAGTTGTTAAAACGTGAAACCAACTAAACTATTAGATTTTCATGCACATTTCCCTGCTAAAGTTAATATGACAACAGCCATTCATAATTGCGCTTGCCGTAAAGAATGCGGCGTATCTGCACCGTATCGGCCTTTACAACAAAAAACACCAAATAGTTTTCTACAATTAAGTACCGGTATCCTTTAGCCTTCAGGGCGACATCCCGGACAAAGGAACACCGCTCCGGCATTTCGGCAAGGCCACCGATTTCTTCTACAATCTGGTCGTAGTATTTGATTGCGGCCTGTGGTGACAGCGTATTGAGGTAGTTGACAATATCCTTCAGGTCTATTTTGACATTGGAATATATCTTGACTTTAAACTTGCCCATGTACGTTGTTCCTCAACTGTTTTGCAACCTCAAAAAAGTCCTCGCCCTCCGCACCGTTTGCTATTTCTTCCTCAGCTTCGGCAAGCTTTGTATACAGGTTTATAAGTGCCTGTTGCCGCTCGTAGGTTGCAACACTCATTACAACCATATCGCCGACACCGTTTTTTGTAATAGAAATCGGCTCTTCTGGTGGAAATACAGAGGTCAAATCAATGTTTAGATCTGGAAAGATACCCACGGAATAAGTATCTGGTACGGTATAGGTATCTGGCCGACCGTATTTAAGTTCTGCAGTAAGGTGGAAGATGCTGATAATTTGTTGTTCTGGATGAACAATCCAATACTCACGGACACCCGCTCGTTCATAGAGGTGAAACTTGGTTTTAAGGTCTTTCCGCATCGTTGATGGTGAAACTACTTCAATCACCAGGTCAGGGGTTCCCTTACAGCCACGATCATCTAGTTTCTTTGGGTCGCAAACTACGACTAAATCCGGTTGAACAACTGTGGAGGTCTCTTCATCACTTTCATGAGCCTGTGGCAAACGGACATCAAAGGGTGCAGTATAGATTTTACAAGATTTACCTTTAAAATAATTGTGAAATAAGGCGTGAAGTTCGCCCAGAACACTCTGGTGTAGGCGGGATGGGGCAGGGGTCATATCAAAAACATTGCCATCAATTAATTCACAGCGTATCTCATCCTGCCAAGACAGATAATCATGATAGGTGAAATCTTGTCCTAAGCGCTTAATCGGTGCACCCATTGCGGACTTCCTCCTTACAGATATTTCCTAGTTGTATCGTAGCATACTATTAATCCGTGGGCAAGGTATACGTTTGCCCAGTTGTCAGCAAATCATAGGAACAGGTCCGCTGTTTCGAGTGCAAAACCAAAATAAGGCAAAACGGTGAACCTGTCCCTGCGTTTCCCTGCGTTTCAAGCTTTGGGGTAGGATCCAAGTAATTTAGTTAAAACATGATCTTCTTTCAAAACCCTTAAAGCATCCTGGATGGCAGAGGAAAAGACATAACCGTCAAGGTCGACGAAAAAGATATATTCACCAAGTTTTTGTTTGGAGGGTCGGGATTCAATTCGGGATAAATTAATTTGACGATCGGCAAATACCTTCAGGGCGTTGAATAAGGAGCCGGGAGTATCGGCAGTTTTTAGTAAAAGACTGGTTTTGTCCTTTCCAGACCTTTCGGCTAATTGTTGTCCGACCATAATAAAACGAGTGGTATTCTGTTTTTCATCCTGAATGGCTGCCAATTGACAATGAAGCTTATATACTTGGGCTGCGCGTCGGGGAGCGATGGCAGCCCATTTTTCATTGGATTGGGAGATCTTACGGGCTGCTTCGGCGTTATTGGAACAGACAATTTGCTCAGCATGAGATAGTTGGGCGTTTAAGAATTCCCGGCATTGTCCTAAAGACTGTTCATGAGAGAAAATTCGTGATATTTCTGATAAGGGTATTTGTTTTTTTGTCAATAAGCATTGTTCAATGGGATGGATAAATTCCCGGATAATTAAAAGATTTTCTGTTCGCCCCAGGGTATCTGTTGTGGCAGCTACTTGTCCTTCTGTGGAATTTTCCACAGGTACGAAGGCCCAATCTACCTCACTACGTTCACAGGCGTATAAAAGTCGTGAAATGGTTGGATAGGCTACTATACTTACGGGATCTGGGGCGAAACCCTGATTTTGTAATCTAAAGTTGATTAAAGCTTCCTCGGTAAAGCTTCCTTCTGGACCAAAATAGCCTATGATCTTCATGGTGTTACCTCCCTTAGTTTAGGAAATATAAAATTTGCGACCATCCTTATCTGAACGAAAACAATGTGTTTGGTAAGAGGGATAGCCGTGGGTCGACTTTAGTCAATCTGATAAAGTGTCGATAATTCCCCGAAAAGTTTTATACCATCTGTTCGGATCAAACCTGTCCTGTCATTACGGCTAGCTTGGATGACACTCATAGATAGAGCTGCAACGTTCAGCTCATTGCATTGTTCTAAGGAGAAAAAACCGAGATCGCTGACTTCCGTTGGTTCTGCTTGGAGGATTCCCCCGAGGTTGCGCATTAAAAAAACGATGTAGGCGTCATGTTTATCCCCTGGCAAGTCACGTAGGGCTATAATTGTTTGAGGCTCAGATGTAAGCCCTGTTTCCTCTTGAATTTCACGGATAATAGCTTCGCCAATTTGTTCGCCTTGATCGACATATCCTCCTGGTATAGTCCAAACGTCTTTGCCAGGATTGTAGGCTCGTTGGACTAGTAAAACCTTATTTTCGCGCCAAAGAACGCCACCCACTCCTAGGGAGAACTCTCCCCAATGGACAAACGAGCAGTTAAGGCAGTTTTCATGAAGTTTGCCACCAATCTCAGTTTTATTGAGGGGGTTTCCACATTGCGGACAAAAGAGAAATTTTGCAGGGTGCATAGACATAGGCGTAGTCCTTTCTTAATGAAGAAATTTAATTTGAAATAGACAAAAGAGTCATGTTAGTATACCATTAAATTAAAGTAGTCACTTAGTAAGGAGGCGTTTAAATGTTTAAAAAGATTTTAGTTCCTACTGATGCTTCGGAGTTTTCACGGAGGGCTTTAACGACTGCCTTGACATTAGCCCGTTTATTCAAGGCGGAAGTAGAGCTTTTGCATGTAACCTATACTCCCCAAGCTTATTTGGGCTATATAGTATCCTATGGGCTTGCTATTTCTCAAGATGAACTTGATCATAACGGAGAACTTGCTTTGGAAGCGGCAGTAGCAGGAATCGATATGAGTGATGTGCAATTTAAAAAATGTGTAGAATCTGGGCACCCTGTAAGTGTAATCCTTGATGAGATTAAGCAAAAAAATATTGATTTAGTTGTGATGGGTAGCCATGGTTATGGACCTATTATGGGTTCAGTATTGGGGAGTGTCAGTCAGAAAGTTTTGCAGCGAGCAGAGTGCCCAGTTATGATTGTAAAGTAAAAACAAGGTTAGTTAAACTAAAATCTCTGTATTTATGCAGAGATTTTTTCTATATAGGTGTCCTATCTTAGTGCAAATGGGTAGTAATGGAGGAAGCGCGATGGAAAAGAAGCAGGATCAGGAAATCTGGCTTCGTCCGAATGAATTAGAACGTATGATCCAAGGTTCTTTGCACTGGACGGAGGTTGCAGCACGCTTGGAGCGTAAGCTGGAGAAGGTTTCGGAAGGGGAAAGTTTAGGAGTGGTACAAAAGCCAGTTGTTCATCAATCCAGTCCCAAACCTTTAAAAAAACTTGAGGGTTTAGCAGTAGTTCTTTTATTAGCGGGAGTAGCGTTATCAACTATGGTAACATGGATTTATTTTGTTTTCTATCGTTAATTGTTGTTAATTTTTAAGATCTACCTATCAAGCATTTGTTTGGGGGGGGTAGATCTTTCTTTTTTGAAGAATTAATAATCCGTGTCGTGGAATTTTCAAGAACTTTTATAAAAAATAATTCTTAAAGATAGTATGCAAATTAACCAAAAAGGGGTATCATAAAGAAGGAAGGTCAGGAAAGGTCATAAGGTCAGGAAAGGTCATATTCGAGGTTCGTGGTTTGAACACTTAATAACGAATATCGAGTATGCGCTAAGTTCCTGGATAAGTTCAGCTAAATTTCAGATGGAGTTAAAATTACACCTGAAGCAAGTTTCCTTTATAACAAAGAAAATCAGGGAGTGCATCAGTATGGGGAACCTAGCAGATCGCATCGAAGAATACTTAAAGCATATTTTAGAACAAAACAAGGAAGGGTTTATCATTCTCCAACGTGGTGCCTTGGCCGATGAATTTTCCTGTGCTCCATCCCAAATCAATTATGTTTTACACACTAGATTTACGGTGGAACGTGGATTTATGGTAGAGAGTCGCCGAGGTGGCGGTGGGTATCTACGAATTGTACGTCTAATTGTCAGTCCGCTTGGAGAGTTTCAGCAGGCCATGCGCCAACTTATTGGGGAGCAACTCTCCCAGGAACGAGCCTTTGGGTTAGTAGCTAGACTGATAGATGAGGAGATTCTTACGGTTCGGGAAGCGGCAATCATTAAAGCAGTCCTTGCTCAGACGAGTCTAGAGGCTGTACCCGAACAGGATAGTTTAAGGGCTCGTTTGATGAAACATATTTTAGCAACACTTTGCCGAGAGGATTTAGAATGAGGGGGGTAGCGTTCAATGATTTGTCAACATTGTCAACAACGTGAAGCCAAAGTGCGTTTAACAAAAACAGTCAATGGCCAGACTAAAGAGTTAAATTTATGTGAACAGTGTTCTCAAAAAACTCAAGAGGTTAACATTATTATTCATCCTGGGATCATCGTTCCGGATTTTTTGCAGGCTCTATTTGGTTTTAATACTCCACCCAACAAGGCGGGTTTGCCCCAAGAAGAGGCTTGTCCAAGGTGTGGGATAACTTTTACTCAGATTACTAGGGCAGGTAAACTTGGTTGTAGTGCTTGCTACGATAAGTTTGAGCCCCAATTAGAGTCTTTGTTACGTCGGATTCATGGGGGGGGGCAACATGTGGGTAAGGTTCCCATGCGGCGAGGGGCAGCTATCAAGGATAAGTTAGAATTGCGCAGGTTAAGAGAAAAAATAGCGACTTTAATTCAACAAGAAAACTTTGAAGAGGCAGCGTTAATTCGGGATCAGATTAGGCAATTTGACCAGAATGTGGGGTGTGAGTAGAATGGAACGCAAGGATATCTTGCTTAAGCCTAGTCTTTGGATGGATCAACAGGAAAATTCTCCGGTGGTGCTTAGTAGTAGAGTTCGCTTAGCACGCAATTTAGATAGTTTGCCTTTTCCGCATGTTTTACCGCTGGAAGAAGCTAAAAAGGCCGAAAAAATCATGGCTGAGGTTTTACAAAATCTGGAGGTGGAAACGGGGAAATTATCCTACTTGTCTTTGGATGAGCTTAGCACAATTGAGCAACAAGTTCTCATTGAAAAGCATTTAATAAGTCCTGCTCTAGTTACTGCAGTAGGTTCGCGAGGGGTAGCGTTAGCGCAAGATCATCGTTGTGCGGTGATGGTCAATGAAGAGGATCACCTCCGCTTGCAGGTGCTTATGCCGGGAGACAAAATTTCGGAGACTTATCGTTTGGCGAATGTTTTGGATGATGCCTTGGAGAAGAATCTTGATTTTGCGTATAGAGAGGCTCAGGGCTATCTTACGGCTTGTCCAACGAATGTGGGAACGGGGATGCGCGCCTCAGTGATGGTTCATTTGCCAGCGTTAGCTCTTTCCAATCAAGTTCAACAGGTATTGGGGGTGTTAACCCATCTTGGTTTGGCAGTACGTGGGATTTTCGGTGAGGGCTCTCAGGCCTATGGACATATCTTCCAGGTTTCCAATCAGATAACCTTAGGGAAAAGCGAAGAGGATATCGTTGTTCATTTAAAAGCAGTCACTGGTCAAATTGTGGAACACGAACTCCAGGCTAGGGAAGTTTTGCGTGAACAAGCTACTTTATCTTTAGAAGATAAAGTATGGAGGGCTCGTGGAACGTTACAAAATGCCCGCTTGCTCACTTCTGAAGATGCAATACAGCTATTGTCTATCATTAAAATGGGAATGGATATGGGTATTTTACCAAAAATTAAACAAACGTTTGCTGCGTTGCTGGTTGATTCTCACCCCGGCTCCTTGCAGTATAGGCTTAATCAAGAATTGAATCCTAGTCAGCGGGATGAACAGCGGGCTCGTTTATTTAGAGAAGCTATAGATCAAAGGGTTGCTGAAGCTGTAGAAGACCTGAGAATTTAAAGATCTAGCTATAAAGGAGAGGTATATTATGAATGGACGTTTTACCGAAAAGGCTCAAAAAGTCTTAGTTTTAGCTGGGGAAGAGGCTAAACGTATGGGACATCAAGTTGTAGGAACAGAGCACATTCTTTTGGGTTTAATTCAGGAGGGTGAAGGGCTTGCTGCTAAATCGTTGGTGGGTGTTGGCTTGGAAATGGAGAAAATCCGTGCTCAGATCGAAGAACTTGTGGGTATTAATGAGCCCTTTCCTGGCGACGTAGGTTTTACTCCACGGGTAAAACGCGTTTTAGAGTTAGCTAATGAAGAGGCACGACGACAAGGGGTTACGTATATTGGGACGGAGCATTTACTTCTAGGGCTAATCATGGAAGGTGAAGGTATTGCAGCTAGAGTCTTAGCTAATCTCGATGTCAATCCAGAAAAAATTTGGAAACAGGTTGTACAGTTATTAGGTGGAGAAACTGAGGAGATTATGATGCCTTCGGGTAGTTCTGGACCAATGAGCAAAGGATACTCTCAGTCGAATACCCCGGCTCTTAATGAATTTGGGCGTGACCTGACGGAGATGGCTTCTGCAGGCAAACTAGATCCTGTTGTCGGGCGGGAAAACGAGATTGAACGGGTCATACAGGTCTTAAGTAGACGAACAAAGAATAATCCTGTGCTCATTGGAGAGCCTGGCGTAGGTAAGACTGCGATTGCTGAAGGGCTTGCTCAACGTATTATTTCCAATAAAGTTCCGGAGACGTTGGATAATAAAAGGGTAGTAACTTTAGATCTTGCGGCTATGGTTGCCGGGAGTAAATACCGCGGTGAATTTGAAGAACGTCTCAAAAAAGTGATGGAAGAAATCCGTACGGATGGAAATGTGATAATTTTTATAGACGAATTGCATACCCTGATCGGGGCAGGGGCAGCTGAGGGTGCAATTGATGCAGCAAACATCTTAAAGCCAGCTCTTGCACGCGGAGAACTACAGTGTATTGGGGCGACAACCCTAGAAGAATATCGCAAGTATATTGAAAAAGACTCTGCTTTAGAACGGCGTTTTCAGCCGATTAAAGTGGGTGAACCTACGATTTTAGAGGCCATTGCAATTTTACACGGCTTAAGAGATCGTTACGAAGCACATCACCGAGTACAAATTACAGACGAATCTATTGAAGCAGCGGTCCGTTTGTCTGATCGGTATATTGCTGATCGCTTCTTGCCTGATAAGGCGATCGACTTAATTGATGAAGCGGCCTCAAGGGTACGCTTGGTAAGCTATACAGCTCCACCAGATTTAAAGCTTTTAGAAGAAAAAGTTGAGCGTTTAAAAAAGGAAAAAGAAGAGGCTATACTCAGTCAGGAGTTTGAAAAAGCA
This sequence comes from Desulfitobacteriaceae bacterium, assembly GCA_049302575.1. GTDB lineage: Bacteria > Bacillota > Desulfitobacteriia > Desulfitobacteriales > Desulfitobacteriaceae > JBAQMG01. The sequence goes on from JBAQMG010000008.1 coordinate 14,907, forward strand.
GCTCAGGTTAGAGATCAGGAACACAAATTGCGTGAAGAATTAGCTGAACTAAGAAATAGCTGGCAGAGCAAAAGGGATGTCGTGAAATCAGTCGTAACGCCAGAGGATATTGCTCAGATTGTGGCTAGCTGGACGGGAATTCCAGTGTTAAAATTGGCTCAAGAGGAAAGCAAACGACTTTTGCACTTAGAAGATATTCTTCACCAACGGGTCATTGGACAGGATGAGGCTGTCAAAGCGGTTGCGCGTGCTGTGCGTCGAGCGAGGGCAGGTTTAAAAGATCCTAAACGACCTATTGGTTCCTTTATTTTCCTAGGACCCACTGGCGTAGGAAAGACTGAACTTGGTCGAGCTTTGGCTGAAGCTTTATTTGGCGATGAGGATGCTTCCATTCGAATTGATATGTCTGAATATATGGAGAAACATTCGGTTTCCCGTTTAGTGGGAGCCCCTCCTGGTTATATCGGGCATGATGAAGGTGGACAGCTGACTGAAGCTGTTCGACGTAAACCCTATAGTGTTATTTTGCTGGATGAGATAGAAAAAGCCCATCCAGAGGTATTTAATATTTTACTGCAAGTTTTGGAGGATGGACGCTTAACTGATGCCTCTGGACGAACTGTGAATTTTCGTAATGCCGTCATTATTATGACGTCAAACGTAGGTGCATCCTTTTTGCATAAAGAAGCCTTGGGCTTTGCGTCCCGACGTGATAAGGAAACAGAATACAAAAACATGCGCTCTAATGTGATGGAAGAATTAAAACGTACGTTCCGCCCTGAATTTCTAAATCGGGTGGATGAACTTGTAGTATTTCATTCTTTGGATGTGGAGGCCTTATTAAAAGTTACGGAGATTATGCTTAAAGAGGTAATTAAGCGCCTTCAGGAGCAGGGGTTTGTGTTGCAGTTCGAACAAAGTGCTCTAGAGTTAATTGCCAAAGAGGGAAATGATCCAACTTTTGGAGCACGTCCTTTGCGTAGGGCCATCCAACGCTTGGTTGAAGACGAATTGTCCGAGAAAATTCTAGAAGGTATATTTGCAATTGGAGATGAAATCAAGGTATCCGCTGAGGCTGAGAAGCTGACCTTTACCAAGCTTGTGAAGGCTAAGAAAAAGGCAAAAAGTACCAAAGCGTAAGAATGAAAAAGCCCCAGAATAAAATTAAGTTCTGGGGCTTTTTCACATCTATTCTATAGTCGCTAAAAATGCATAAAAGTGTTAAAACATTGAAAAGTGGCCTTAGGTTTTTCATCCACCGCCCTTAAGAAAATATTTACATCATTGAGTTCGAATCTCTAGAGAATGCATAAATACGTTAACTCGGGAATGAAGGCAAATTTTCAGAACAAGTTAGTCAGCAAAATTAAGATAGATAAATAAAAAACAAGTCTCAAGCGATCTCAACATCTGTCTTTAATATTTCATCAACCAAGCCTGTATGCTCTACATAGTCCTTCATGGTATAGGGTTGCGGCTGTATATCGATCTTATAGCCTAACGCTTGCATTAAAAGAAATGTTAGTCCATTCACACGGAACATGTTTTCAAAGGCAGGAGAGAACACCACAAGGTCTACATCACTGTCATCCGTGTAGGTGCCCTTTGCATAAAAACCAAACAGAAAGACTTTCTCAATACTACTGGTCTAATTTCCTCTATCAAGTCCGTAAATCAAATCATTAGAATCTCTCCAAAAAACACCAAACAAACAGTTATGTCAATTAAAATATAAAAATATAGATATTTATTGACATACCAATAATAAATGGGTATTATTGGTATGAGGTGATTGTTTTGAAAAGAAAAATAATGGATAAGATCATTAAGTGGAAAAATAAAGGTAAGGATAGAATGCCACTAATCATTAATGGTGCTAGGCAAGTTGGTAAAACTTATATTTTACGCGAATTTGGTGAGCGATTTTACAAGAACACCATCTATGTGAATCTTGAGACAAATCTTTCGGTCTCATCATACTTTGAAAATGATATTTCTCCAGAGAGAATTATTAGATTTTTAGAATCAGCATATAATGAAGCTATTATTCCTGAGCAAACGCTTATTATCTTTGATGAAATACAAGTTTGTGAAAGAGCGTTGACTTCACTTAAATATTTTTGTGAGGAAACACCGGAATATCATATAGTGGCCGCAGGAAGCCTTTTAGGAGTTGCTATTAATAGAGAAAAATATTCATATCCAGTGGGCAAGGTTGATTCAATAACTCTTTATCCGCTTGATTTTGAGGAGTTTTTATGGGCACTAGAAAAGGAAAGGCTATGCGGCGCAATAACAAATAGTTTTAATAAAAACGAGCCATTGCCGGAAGCACTGCATTTCCAAGCACTTGAGCTATATAAGCTATATTTAATTATAGGTGGAATGCCCGCACCTGTTCGGAAATATCAAGAAACGGGTAAATTAGTTGAAATTGCGGATGTTCAAAATAAGATATTAAATGACTATATAGCAGACATGTCCAAATATGCTACAAATACAGAAAGCGTTAAAATAAGAGGTGCCTATAATTCGATACCTAGTCAGCTTGCCAAGGATAATAAGAAGTTTCAATATAAGGTTATAGGCAAAGGTGGTAATGCATCAATGTTTGGCGCAGCCATTGACTGGCTCTGTTTTTCGGGGGTTGTTATGAAGTGTCAAAAGATAGAACATGCCTTGATGCCAATAGCGGTCTACTCTGATTTAAGCAGCTTTAAGCTATATCTGGGTGATGTGGGCTTGCTCACAATGAAATCTGGGATAGCGTATCAAACTATACTTTCAAGCTTAGAGATAGACAACACCTTTTTAGGCTCAATAGCAGAAAATTATGTAGCAGAAGCATTAGCCACCAAGGAATACAAGCTTTTTTATTGGGAGTCAAAAAGCATTGCAGAAGTTGATTTTGTTTTGCAAATAGAAGATAGAATAATTCCGATAGAGGTAAAAGCGGGAATTCACACTCGCTCAAGAAGTCTAGCTGTTTTGGTTGAGAAATATAAGGTTGCTTACTCAATCAGAATTTCTGCAAAAAACTTCGGTTTTGAGAACAATATTAAAGCTGTTCCGTTATATGCAGTGTATAACATTTAGTTAAAAATGTGTCGGGTGTTGGGGGTCAGACTTCAAAATAGCGAAATCACCAATAGGATTGATTGAAAAGGGAGTGTTCTATATAAAGAATAAGATTGCTTATTTGTGTTCAAGTTGTGGACAAGAGAGCCCGAAATGGGCTGGAAAATGTTCTGGCTGCGATTCATGGAATACGTTGGAAGAAATAATTGTCGAGACCAAGAAAAGCTCTCCAACGTTTAGGAAAAATCCCCCTGCGAAACGTTTGTTAGAGGTTGTATCGGGTAATAGCGATCGGATTGTAACCAGCATGAGTGAGTTTAATAGGGTGCTTGGTGGAGGGATAGTCAAGGATTCAGTGGCTATTTTATCGGCGAGGCCTGGCGCGGGGAAATCAACTCTACTTTTACAGGTCGCTGACGATGTCGCCTCTCAAGGCTACAAAGTTTTATATGCCACTGCTGAGGAAAGTGAGAGCCAAATAAAAAGTCGGGCAGATCGAATCTTGGGTAAAATAGACAGGAGCATTTGGATAATCTCTGATACAAGTATGGATAACGTCTTGTCCTCAATTAATCAAATTAACCCCGATTTGATCATTGTGGATAGCATTCAGACTTTCACTCTGGAAGCCTATAGTTCGCGTTCGGGATCACCCATTCAAACGATGGAATGTGCTAATGAATTATTAAAAATTGCCAAAGATGCTCATCGACCAAGAGCTGTAATCATTGTCGGGCAAATGACTAAAGAGGATGAAATTGCCGGGTTAAGAGCTTTGGAACATTTGGTGGACACTGTGCTGATGATTGATGGTGAAAGTGGCGAGGAGCTAAGGGAACTGTCGTGTACCAAGAATAGATTTGGCGGTACTGGCGAAATGGGCTTTTTTGCCATGACAGAGGCGGGAATGACCTCAATTGATAATCCCTCAGAGTTCTTTATGACCAAACGCACAGAGGGTGAAGACGCTGCGGGAAGTGCGTTGACAGTTATCAAAGAGGGATCTCGACCGATCATTGTGGAAATCGAGAGTTTAGTCTCTAAATCTTTTACTCCTTATCCCTCAAGAATCGCAGAGTGCTTGAGAAGAGACCAATTAAATACCCTGATTTCTATTCTTGAACAAAGAGGTGGAATCGACTTATACACAAAAAATGTTGTCATAAAGACGACAGGGGGTCTGCAACTTAAAGAGCAATCGGTCAACCTAGCCATTATTATGTGCATCGTCTCGTCGGTTAAAAACAGCCCGATTCCTAATAACACAGTATTTATTGCCGATGTAGGCTTGACGGGAGAACTGAAAAAGGTTCCTTTGCTGGAAGGTAGGGTAAGGGAACTTGATCGAATGGGGTTCAAAAGAGTTTATGTCGCTAAAAATGCCATCAAGGATGTTTTGAAGTTTAAGAATGTTGAGATAGTTCAGCTTAATACGGTACGTGATGTAATTTTACATATGAAGTCTTAATTTAACGTTGTTTCAATTAGTTTCAGCCTCTTTTCTTTTGATTTTGTCTCTTTAAGATATAATAGAACATACATTCTACTGTATAGGGATATATGTTCAGGTAGTGACAAAATTAAAGTATATCTGAAACCTGTTGGAACTTAAGTTTGTGTTGCTTGGTGTAAGTGGGTTCTGTGTAAAATGGGTATATTTTGTTAATACATCTCATTTTAAGCATGCATAAAATGAGATGTAACGATGAAACCTTAAAAATGTCGGCTAATATCAGGGTTTGAGCAACAATTCACTTCACTTTAACCTCGTTACATGCTATAATAATGTAACGAGGAAAAGAGGTGATTCAGTGGCAACTATCGTATTTCAAACCAACAAAGACACAGGTATTACATATGCATATGAGTCTGTTTCTTACTGGGATAAAGAAAAACAGCAATCCCGTGCAAGGAGAAAACTCATCGGTAAAGTGGATCAAGAAACAGGTGAAATTGTTCCTACGAGAAAATCTCGTCCTTTGGAAGAAACGGATTCTCCAAAAAGAAGAGGACCAAAGACGACCGATATCTGTACCAAATTTTTTTATGGTGCCACTTATCTACTCAACGCTATTGGTGACAAGATAGGTATAACACGAGATTTGAAGATCTGTTTTCCTGATACCTATAAACTGATTTTATCCTTGGCTTATTACATGATATTAGAAGAAGGTAGTCCACTGTATCGCTTCTCTAAATGGACCTCACTTCATCATTATCCTTATGGGAAGGGAATCTCTTCCCAACGCAGCAGTGACTTATTCCAGTCCATATCTGAAGAGGACAAGCAACATTTTTTCAGACGACAAGGCAAACGCCGTTGCGAAACAGAATATCTCGCTTACGATACGACCAGTATTTCTTCATGTTCAACAACGTTAAGGAAAGTGAAGTATGGGAAAAATAAGGAACACGATCCACTACCACAGATCAATTTGGCGTTGCTATTTGGTGAACAATCGATGCTTCCCGTGTGTTATCGACTATTACCAGGAAATATAGCTGATGTAAAAACGATAGAAAATCTGTTAAAAGAACTGGATTTTTTAGATATCCAAAAATTGAACCTTGTCATGGACAGAGGGTTCTACAGCGAGTCGAACATCAACGAATTATTTAAAAATCATCACAAGTTCTTGATCGGTGCAAAGCTATCGTTAAACTTAGTAAAAGCACATCTGGATAAGTCGAGAGGAGTCATGGTGACCAGAAGTCATTATAGCTCTAAGTACAGCATTTACTACGACACCATAATGACCGATTGGAACTATACTAAAATCAAGAAGCGTAGCGGCGAAGTGCTGAAAGAAGAACGTCGGATTTACCTGCATCTATATTATAATGATGCTCGGGCAACCGAAGATCGAGAAGCGTTTAACCGTATGCTGGATGAACTGGAATATGAGTTGGTCAACAAGAAACGCAAGCCGGGGCATGAAAAGGCGTACCGTAACTATTTTATGACTCACGAGACACCAATACGTGGCATCAGCATAGAATCAAAGCAGGATTCTATCGATGAAGCTGAAAAGAACTTTGGCTATTTTGCGCTTCTCACGAATGGAATCAACGATCCTCTTTATGCGCTTGAAGTGTATCGATCTAGGGATTTAATCGAAAAAGCCTTTGGGAATCTCAAGGAGCGATTAAATATGCGTCGCAACTATGTTTCTTCCGAAGAAAGCCTTGAAGGAAAGGTTTTTGTACAGTTTATTGCACTAATTTATCTATCTTATATCCAAAAGGCTATGAGCGACCATAATTTATTCAAAAAGTTCACGATACAGAGTTTACTTGATGAGCTTGATGTCATTGAAAAATATGATATTCCAGGTCGTCAAAGCCGTATAAGCGAGCTTACTGGTAAACAAAAAGAACTTTATCAATGCTTAGGGGTCGAGTTCCCTACCTAGTTACACATTGGTCGAGAATGCAGGATATAAGCTATCGTTTTCCCGCTCCTGATCCTTAACCTTCTCCTGCAACACCTTGTCCTTTTTGTTATCAAAGACATTGGCTGCATTTGCCAAAAATTCATTTTTCCAGTTTCGCAGCTAGTTTGGCGCGATTTCATTGGCACTGGATATTTCGTTTAGTTCCTTTTCGCCTCTCAATACCTCCAAAACTCTCTCCGTTTTAAATTCTGCGCTAAATACTCTCTTCTTCTTCATCAATAATAAACCTGCTTTCTTTAGTGATTTTATTATATCAGGTTCATTATCTTTTCAAAAAATCTTGTCGAGTTTTCTTAGACCGTTATACTTTAGTAGAATTAATTATAGGAGGACATGTTATGAAAATTTCAAAGAAAGATGCGTTGAATTGGTTTGAATTCTTTTCAATATTGCCAGAGGATGAGGAAGTTATGACAAAACAACAAGAAATAATTTACGCTACCTTTACACAAATTGAGGCTGCAATCGATCATAGAAATGATCTGTTAATGTCGGAAATCAGAGGCTTGAAAACTTTGGAGAATAGAACTTTTTTTGTGGGAAATGAAAGCAAATTACCCAAAGGATGTCGTTCTTGTCTGTTGGGAACCGGTTTGAGTGCGATCAGGAAAACGAACAAATGTAACTTAAAGTGTAAGTTCTGCTATCATTATGGAGAACTGGATGATATTGCTCCAGTTGGCGAAGGTATGTGGGAAATCGGAGGCACAAAATTTTATGAGAAGGACATTGATTTACTTCTTTCCATCCAACAGAAGCCCACGGGCATTTCCTACGTTTATTTAGAACCATTCATGGAAATTGAAAAATACTATCCGGTTATAAAGAAATTTAGTGATGCAGGGATTCATCAACATCTCTATACAAATGGCACTTTAGCTACGGAAGAGACGTTGAAAGCTTTAGGTGAAGCCGGTCTTGACGAGTTGCGTTTCAACCTGGGTGCCTCAAATTGTTCGGACAAAGTGATTAAAATTATTGCAATAGCGAAAAAATACATTAAAAATGTAGGTATTGAAACGCCAATGACTCCTGAGTTCTTCGAAAATTTTTTCAAGAAGAAGCAAGCGATCTTAGAGACAAAACTTGATTTTATCAATTGTGCAGAATTGCACTTAAATGCCAATAACATAGACAATTATTACGGAGAAAACATGTATATTTCCAGACATGGCTATATATCTCCGATTTGGAGTAGGGAATTAACTCTGAAATTCATGAAAATAGCCGTTGAAGAAAGCTGGGATTTAGCAGTTCATGATTGCTCAAACTATACGAAATTTGCCAGAGGTTTGAATTTTAGTGGCAATGAGGGTAGGTGGGTCGGATCCAGTAATTATACCTGTGAGTTTTTCAGGATACCCTACGAAGTATTTTTACCCATACTGCGTGATGACAAATTCAAATTTTTAAGTGAAGAGGAATTGCCTGCCGGCTATAAACCAGGAGAGATGGTTTTTTAGTGAGGTAAGCAATGTCGTCAACCTAAGCATCCAATAATTCACAATGCAGATTTTTTATTCATAAAGAAACGTTTCTTTCTAGGAATTTTGCGTTCAAATTGCCTGTCTGGTCGTATTGGCGTTCGATTTCTGGAGATTTCAGCAAGCACCTTTCGCAGAGCACGATCTCTCTTTTTAGGATTGGGTTCTAGCATCACAAGAACGAGGTTGTCCTTCAGTTTGCCGATCAAGATATTCACATTGGTTTTATACTCATAATCCAAATTTTTATCAGTATTAACCTTTTGGATTTCAGCATCCGTCACGTATTTTGCAAAGGTCTCCATATTAGAAAGAAACATACTTGCATAAAAATCCTGAAAAACCGATAACACCGTTTTCCCTGTGAAGTTTTCAAGCTGTAGCTTGATTTTTAAGGTATCATAACGTGTTTCAATGGGCCATCTTTTGAAATACAACGTCTGAAAGTCGGTTGTTTCAAAGGTATCTTGTGGTAAATCCGTAATAAGTGTTTCAATTTCTCCCGATGGCAGAGGGAATTTCACCACCCTGACACGATAGACTTTTTGCTCATGTGTAATTTCAACAAAACCATCCGATGAAGCCATGGCATCGATTTCCTTGTTGAACTTACGTCTGACGCGCATAAGGAAATGAACACCAGCCTCGAAAAGTTGTGCAATAAGTTTCGCCGACGCATAGCCTCTGTCGAAAATAATAAGATCATTAGAAATGCCCATCTCCTGCAACCGCAAAATATGTTGCGAAGCTAGTTTGCGTTCGCCACAAGAAAACGTTTCGATACGTGCATCAAGCAAAACCTCATTCAAAACATCGTATAAAGCTGAGGCTCTTGCTGTTGCGGCAGTAGCGCCTGCACCTGAGCAGCCAAAATAGTCTACTAATTCAGGCATATTTTCTAGTGCTAGGGTTGTTCCGTCTATTGCACTAACGTGCAAACCCTTGAAAGTATCCATACCGACTTCAGAACGTGCCAATTGTGTGGTGGTGTCGAACAATATCTTGAATGGCTCATAGGATATTTTCTGCCT
>JBAQMG010000009.1:0-9895 GCA_049302575.1 Desulfitobacteriaceae bacterium
GGGTAAGTGGAGGACTTGGCTATTACTGCTAAGACCTTATCCTTCAAGACGTCGTAAGCTACTTTTAAAAGAAAAGTGCTATCAACTCCTCCTGAAAATCCTATAGCCAAACTACCCAATTCTTCAATTCTTGTTTTTAGGGCATTCAATTTATCATGTACTATTATGATCTTCCCCCCGTTCCAAACTAAGTGAAACAACACTGAATATATATCAGAGTATAACTTTTGGGTGGCATAAGTGCAACCACGTTTTCTCTTGAAATTTTCCAGGCTAGTCTTAACTTGACCACGTTCTATAACCTTCTCCAAGTTTACGGTCTGAAGTTCTAGTGTTTTCGTTTGTATTTTTTGACTTTGCTGTCATTCTTTTTATCTTCTTGATCCAAAAGGCTCTCGGACTTAACTCCGACGGCTTCAGCAATGCGCATAGCCCAATTAGGACTCATACTCCGCCGACCCCTTTCCAGATCACTGATAATGTTGGGCGCTAACCCTGTAAGTATTGCTAACTCTTTCTGTGTTCCGATAGCAGCTTGTAGTCTAGCTTCACGAACCTTCCACCCACCATAGATTGCCTTTTCTTCAGTCATCCTTTTCCCTCCTATATCAAAATTCAATCTTCTCTATTTTTCTTGCTCTGCTATATTATAAAGGATTCAACCCAAAAGGAACATACGTTCGCAATTGTTCGACAAAATCTTGGTAATGGAATCACACTATCAGGGTGACAATAGCACTGAACAAATACAAAACCGGAAAATTGCAATTGACTTAACTAGCAAAATAAAGTACAATAACATTCATTCATAGATGCCGATGTGGCTCAGGGGTAGAGCAGCTCACTCGTAATGAGCAGGTCGTCGGTTCAATTCCGACCATCGGCTCCACTGGAACATTACTCCCGCAAGAGATTGCGGGTTTTTGTATTTGTCTATTTCAAGTTGAATCACTGACCACCCTTTCAAAGGGTGGTTTGCCTATGCTTCAGGTGTCTTAAGATCCTTGAATGTAGCATTATCCTTGATTGAATTGCAGGAAAAAGTAAAAACCAGTAAGAACTAGCGTATACGAAGTGAAAAGGTACTGACTTTTATCAGAGTATTGCAGGATTGCGGAACCCGAGCAGGAGAACCGTTTGTCAAGCATATCGAAGGTGATATTTGGGAACTGCGTACATTAAGCGATAGGATTTTCTTTTTTTACTTTAAGGAAAACACCTTTGTGTTGCTCAACCACTTTGTAAAAAAGACAAAAAAGACTCCAAAAAGAGAAATTGAGCAAGCAAAACGATATTTAGCCAACTACCTGGAAAGGGGCGGATAATAATGGGAACAAATTTTAATAAGCTTTGGAATAATCCTGCATTCATTAACCCATCTAAGAAGGCCACACCACAGATCGATACACTGTTCAAAATCTTACAGCCGCTGGGTCATACTCTGGCTGTCGTCCCCACAGAACAGCCTCAAAAATAAGGCAAAAACCCGTCGATTTCGACGGGTTAAAACATACTACCATACTAAAAAATTTGACTCTGATTGTGGTACAATTATTATGAAGGAGTTGATGATATGTCTCCTAAAATGCATTCTAAGCGGTTAACAGCAGTAGAGTTCGCTAATGCCGTTAACAAAATAGAAGGTGTCCCGGTTATGACTCAAGCGAAAAAACTCTCAGTTCAGTGGGCACGAGGAGAGATTTCGGTCTCTGCGATGAGAGCTGCGCTTATTGCAAAACATAAACGTTCGGCTACAGGTACACCTCATGAATGATCTTTAAAATAATAATCGTAGTTACTTTTGTCTTGTCAACAGGCCTCCCCTTCTCAAGATTATTCGGTTTAAATACAAGTCTAAAATAGTTTTACGCATAGAGAAGCCTCAGTTCAACAGAAACCTTTGAAATAAGAATGTAAATATATTTATACGCCCATGCAGCTCAATTCTTATCCACCCTTTCCCTCAACAATTTATAGTATTCATTCAAGACAGCGTCTAACGCCTGACTAGCAGTTACGACTTCTGGATCCGTTAAGCCTCTACTCTCCCCTAGCTTAACTAAGCTTTTGCGCAGCTCTTCGATTTGCTTTAATATTTCCTTAATTTCACGCATACTATCCCCTCCAGTTTTGGGTTAGTATGCCCGGTAAATAGGAAAAATCCCGGCAACAATTGACAATCAATTACATAACTTTCCAGTATCTTAATTTTTATAAAGGAAATTATAGGTTAAAAGGATGTGATATCTAATGAAGAAAATAAACGATCGAATTTATCTTGGTATGATATCTGGTGCTACTGGCTTAGTAGCTCTAACATTAGTTGATGTTATCTCATCAAAAATGAGAATTTCCCAACGATCTTATCGAACGACAGCTGCAGGAGTATGGGTATCTTCCCGTAGACAAGCTGAAAAATGGCCAGGACAACTTCTTGGAACATTAATGAATGTAGGGTTAAGTATGGTTGGAGGGGTATCCATGGTTAAAATCTTAACCAGGTATGGTCGAGATAAGCTGGTGCCCAAAGGATTATTCCTCGGCATAACCTTTGGATCAATTATAACAGCTATACTTAGTGGCTTTACTAAGAACAAGGTAAAACCAAAAGATGCACTAAGTAATCTTTCATATCTTTTATCTCATGCTGCATTTGGTTTAGTATCAGCCTTAACTATTGCTAAGATAGGTGATGATTCACTATTTGATACTCCTCCCCAAAATGATTACTCAAAACCAACGCAAAAAACCACTGAGCAAACAAGAGTGTCGAAAAGAAATAGTATTCAACCTGTATACTCAGATGTAAATCCCAATCCAGAAGAAACAATATTAATGTAATTTAACCAAGTGCCAGAAGAAGTCTCCCACTACTATAAGTGGAGACTTATTCTGGCACAATTTATTATTATACCTTATAATTCAGTGGGGGAGGTTAGAGACCCCCACTCAATCTTTGAACGAAACGAGTTCGCTCTAAAATTACTCAGTGCAAGTAAGGTTGTAACAAAAGTTTGTTGCTCCCAGTGAATTATTGTATGTAGACTAAGTTATAGCTTATAATAGAAGAAACAAATAATGACAAGTTCAGTCACCCAAAAAGAAAGATTAGGAGAAAGTGAAATTGAAGAAAATTCTAACCGTATTCCTTATTATTATCCTAACTACAGCCCTATATGGCTGTACTCAAAACAAAGATCAGTCGGCAACAGCGCATGCTATGCCTGTTGACCCTAATTCATTGCCCTTTGATTTTGCAAAATCAGCTTTAACTAAAGAGAATATCGTTAAAGCTCTTGCTAAAGTGCTTCCCGAAGGTCAGATAACTAACGTAACAATAGAATCAAATATAGTAACTATACGTTATAACCCTGGGGCACAGTGGGATGAAAAATCCTTAGTGCGCAATTCTGCAGTAAAAGATGTGAAGGTCTTTGCAATTCTCCACTCTAACCCTAAAATAGAAAAAGCTGCCTTATGGACCCAAAATCCAATAACCGATATAAAAGATAATAAGAATGTCGAAGATGTGATGATGGTTACTTTTTTAAGAGCTAGTGAAAAGGATATTAATTGGTCTAATTTTGAAGACCTAGTGGTTGAAGATTACAATAAACTGCTCAATATTGCCGATGATAAATACATTCATCCTGAAATTGCAAAAGCACTAGAGTAAATCAGCTGATACTCACTACTGCTCCCGTTTACAAACGAACTGAAGTCATCGCAAAAGCCCAATTATTAAGCACCACCATTTGGAGAGTGGTATGGCAGAATGGCTAGATTAGAAACTTTTAAGCCTTCTAAATATTCCCTCAAACCCAAGATTCCCATACACTTGGTTCGTAACCTACCGTAGCCTGTTTTCCATTACGTACAATAGGTGTCTTATATAGACTAGGGTTATTCAACAGGAGCTCTTCCCTTACAGTAGTGGTAGTGATTCGATCCATATTTAATCTTTTATAATCTTTAGCTCCACTGTCAATGAGATCTTTTAGACCTATAACAGCCTTAACACTTTGTAATTCTCCCTTACTCAACCCTAGCACAGCTAAATCAATAAATTGATATTGAACCTTTTTCTCTTTGAAATATCGTTCAGCCTTTTTCGTAGCAAAACATTTCTTTATACCAAATATTTGTATATTCATTCCTCTGCTTCCCCTCAACGCACTCTACTTTGATTATAATTTCATTCAAAATATCACCATAATTAACTATACCCTATGTTAAATCAGTTATCCACAATTCTGAAATTCTTCAATCTTTCTTTATCCCATAATTTACATTTTATCTAAAAAATATTTTCGGTTTTTTTATCGAATACATCATTGAAAGACATCGCGTCTTTCTCATGTAGTGGGCTTTAATTAAATCCTCTTTTAGAAGATTCTTTTTGCACACTACCTGAAGCCATGAAAGTGTCCCCATTTAGAAATAGAAGAAGGGACATTGTGCATTTTATATCCCTGGACGCAGGGATATTTTTTTTTAGAACGGCCTAAGTTTTATAGACCGTTCTAAAACTTAATTAAGAAAAATATGACAGAGAAATTTAACCTAATCCGTGAACGTATGGGGCTTCCTTGTACTTAGGAACTTGATACTTAGGAACCCTAGGAACTTCATACCTTGGATATTGAAACTGCTGATTAGAGACAGGACAGGGTACTAAATACAAACACGGTCTTAATGCCCTAAGGCGATAACGTGGCATAAACCCATCCATAATTCTTTACCTCCTAATAACGAAAGTTGTTCCTCTACCAATATATGTTAAATAGTCCCATTTGAAGCTTGGTCAGACCTACTAACTACATGAAGATAAATGCCTTAGAAAAATTTTAACATGGTTATGGGATGGCCCACTGGTTATATTTTGACGGCGATACCATTGGTATAATTAAGGAACAGGCGAAAGCGGGGGAACCCTTTGAGTCAGCCGAATCTTTCACTAAAGAAGGGCAATAATAAACAAGGACGCCTTAGGCGTCCTTGTTTATTATGCGTCATTTTTTTATTCAGAAGGATTAAATTCAATACTCCCAACGTACTTTTCTACAGTTTTATTATCGGTTGCTAAAGGAAAGAAGGATAACGTATTGAAGTATTTCCCATTCTTCATCTCACCTTGGAAAGTTGCAATATAATGAAGTGCCACAAGGTTATTTTCTTCTTCTGTTCTCTGTCTTCCTAAGGAAAGATCTCCGTATTGTTTGAAAGAGATATCCAGAGATTCCTTCTTATCATGAAACTCAATGGAAATCTTCGCGTCGTTCTTATTTACTAGATCCGTAGTTATTGCTTTGATAGCATTTTCGAAAGAATCATTCGACAGATCCAGTTGATTAGTTAATACGTAAAAGGTCTTACCACCGTCGTAGCGTTTTTGGGTTATTGTCTTAATAATTTCATACTGGGGCACTGTCTGCTGTTGTTTTACCTGATCAGAGGATTTTACTACTTGTTTTTGCTGTTCAACTACTGGTTGCTCAACTGGTTTTGTTTGACCACACCCTGCAAGCCCCAGAACAAGAGAACTAACTACAAAGGTCATCATAATTTTATCTAATTTCCACACTACAACCTGACACCTCGTTTACTTATTATATGATATCTCTAATTTCCGAATAATTTTCTTCAAGTTGTCCGTTATACATCACAACTTCTATACACTATTCGACATATTAGTTGAAAATCCTTTATTTTAACCTGCATGCCAAGAATCCCCAACACCGCAAGTTCCAGACTAACAGCTTGGCGAAATCCCCTTTTTTCCTTAGCGTTTTCGATCATTTAAGTCACTCTTTGTAAAATTATAAAACTAAGCAAGCCGTCCAAATAAATGCACGACTTGCTCGACTTTTTAATATTTCTTACCTACGGGTAATGTCAACGTAATCTTAATCTAATCTTTCTCCTAATTTCCCTTACCCAAAGAACAAACTCAACTAATTTTTCTCGCATAATTATTTCACGACCCTTCCTTATTTAAAGGATTTCCGATGCAATAAATAATTATGCTTCGAATCACCTACATTACCAGCATGATCTTAAAAACAAATTAGGATCTTTTCAACCTATGCTTGAATTTCTCCTTCTCCATTAAGGACAGTTCCTTGGCTCCTTGATTCCACCATTCCCAAAAAGATCTACTATCACTATCTAATATATCCTCGTTTTTCATTGAACCTTCACCTCGTGATAAATATTCCCCCAAAGGCAAGGACTCTAACCAGTAAATTAGTGGTAAATTTGAGAAAGAGTTGTGCACCATATCATTCTTAATAGAATCCATTATAGGCAATCTTCTCCTACTGTTACGACTAAGAGAAAGACTATTAATTATGGCGATGAACTTTATCATGAATCTTACTACTTATCAAATGCTCTCTGAACACCTTGTGGACATGTTGAATAGGATATACAAGACAACCTAACTTTTGAATAACCAATAGGAGGTGACATTATATGATTGTGACCAATATAGCTCTAGCGATTATTATTGTATTATTGTTAGTTATCATTTTCGAACTCAAATTCAGATTTGATTAGTAACAGTTCAAGCCTAGGTATTCGTGCCTAGGCTTATTTTATTTGAAAACTAAAGCCGTCCAGAAGGGCGGCTTTGTAAATGGTAAACTAAAGTGAACAGAAAACGGTAAATAAGAATGAACACTTTTCCCTGAAAACAGCCTCTTCTGCTATGATTGAACTGGAAATTATTCTGGATGTAAGTCATCGCAGCAGAGGAGTAGAAAATGAAGAAGTTAGACTGGTGGACTATGTATTTTGAAACGCAAAGACTCAAGAAGCTGGGGCTCAAGATATCCCAAATAGCAAGGGCACTTAGCCTCTCACGAAACACCGTATACCGATATCTGGAAATGAATCCCGAAGATCTTGAACAGGAACGAGAGCGTCGTAAGAAATTGGATATTTACACCGATGAAATCGTCTCTTGGCTTAAGAAATACCCAGATTTATCGGCGGCTCAAGTCGAAGATTGGTTGGAAGAAAAGAACGGCAAGAAGATTGAGGCTTGCGAAAGTACCGCAAGAAATTTTGTAAGGGAGATAAGAAAGATTCATAACATTCCGAAGGTCATGTTTCAGCGAGATTATCAGGCCTCAGAAGAACTTCCTATGGGACAACAAGCCCAGGTGGACTTTGGTGAGTTCAAGCTGTTGGACACTAGTGGGAACTCCATCAAACTCTGGTTCATCAGTTTCGTTCTGGCCCATTCGCGTTACAAATATGTTGAGTGGTTAGATCGACCTTTCACTACACAAGATGTCGTGCGAAGAGTTTACATTCCACTATGGTTAGATTTCGGCCTTATCTAAGTTATGATTCCAGTACTGAAAGTCCAATAAATAGTAGCCTCATTCTCATCTGACAACTTGTTCAAATGAATTTTACCAACTTGTGGATACTCTGTCTCTCAATATCAGGAATATCCATAGAAAATAGCGATATTTTCGTTGTGAGAGGAGGTATTTCTTCTATCTAACCCGTTATTTCCTCTAAATGGTCGCAAGTATCCCTTGGTGTATGTCTGTATTTTTCTTGCATTTTCTACGAGTATCTCCCTGGAAGAAACGAACGATCTGATGGAAGTTGTGAGCGCTTGTTTTCAATCCCATAACCAAACTACAACGGACTAATCCGCGAACTCTAAGTTTCCCAGCTCCATGCGACCGTTTTAAGGCGGAATTGGTTCCTTCGATCGCGGCACGTTTACTACCGTTTTCGTTTCGATCTTGCTTATCCATGAGGATTAAGCGAGTATTTTCAGCAATGAGGCTTTTCTGACTGACGCGCA
Organism: Desulfitobacteriaceae bacterium; assembly: GCA_049302575.1. Classification (GTDB taxonomy): domain Bacteria; phylum Bacillota; class Desulfitobacteriia; order Desulfitobacteriales; family Desulfitobacteriaceae; genus JBAQMG01. Next base: position 7,829 of record JBAQMG010000009.1, read on the forward strand.
AGACGGTATCCTTCTTTTGGAACTTGACTGGGCACTGATCCTTTAAGGGACATTGAGTGCAGATGTTTAGGTCAAAGTGAGCACTCAAGATGCCACTCTGTGAATTAAAGTCACTCCGCAAGGGTTCCTGCAATTTCGGACAGTTCAAAATCGTTTCGAAGTGTTCAATGCTAAAGGCATTGTAAGGCAGTTTATTCGACGCAACATTTCGCCCCGTCATATCCGTGTAATGGAGTTGAACTCCCAGCCCTTCCGCTTTTTTAATCAGATCGCTACTATAATATCCACCATCCACGTAACAATCCTTCACTGGAGTTGTTTCTTGAAGTTTTGTAAGACTCTCATCTGCCATTTTGACATCACTTGTGCTATTGGGTTCCACTTGGTAATCAGTCACAAGTTGAACTGGGTTATCATCAGCACATGTCTCAGCGAAATTGACCACATATCCGACGTGATTCTTGCCCGCCTTTTTCCGAAACGTTGCCTCTGAGTCAAAGGCCGATTGAAGGGAGCTCGCGGCGATATCTTTGTTTTCTTTGGCTAGCCACACTTTGCGTTCGTCATCATAAAGCGTTTGTTCCTTTATAAAGCGAACGAGTACCTGAATTGCTGAACGCCTTTGCAATTCCAAGTTGTCTTTCACGAGTTGGCTCAGTTCACCTCCTAAATTCAAGAGTTTTTCCAGGCGTGACGAGACTTCGGTATCTTTCAATTTATAGAGAAGATTTGTCTTGTAATGCGGATCTAAGACCTCTTTAAAATCAGAACTAAGAATTTCCAAGGGACAGGCCCTGATTCCTTGAAGTAAAACATCATAAGCCAAGGCGAGCCGTCCAGCCCGTTTGATGTTAGACATAATCTGAGTCGAATCCATTCTCTGCTCGTCGGTATCAAGTTGAGCGACTTCAATGAAGTGTTGGACGTGTGTTTCAAACTGTTTGAAGATCAAACACCCTTCTTTGGGATGTTCCAAGGTGTATTTGTACAGTCTGGCCCGAAAATCATAGAACGTTCTGCGTGCAAAATAACGTTCGCCGAGATTACGCAGGCCTAAGGCATAGGAAATTTGAAAGTCGTAGGCAAACTCCTCAAAAAGCACTTCATCGACGAAGTTTTTTAAATGCTTGATGATTTCGAGCGCAACCAAGATGTTAATCGGGAAATTCGGACGTCCATTATCACTTGAATAAAGAGGAGCAAATAATTTCTCATCAATTTTACAAAAAACATGCTTATAAAACAGTCCAGCCCAACTCTTTTCCAGTCTCTTTTTATAGCGAGGGTCCATTCCACTCAAATTATTGAATAATTTATCTTGTCTATGCGATGTATTCTCTCTAAACATAGCAATAATCACCTCAAATATCAGTATAAGCAAATCAGATCATGATATCTCCTAATATCTCTCTTATACTGTATAATTCGATATAACAGGGGTGAATTCCTGCTTTTGAACTGAAAAATCAGTGGGTTTCTGCACTGGAATCATATATATAGTAGGGTTTCAATCCACGCACCCGCACGGGGTGCGACGTTCAGTCTCGAATTTCTCAGCAATAGCTGGATAGTTTCAATCCACGCACCCGCACGGGGTGCGACCGGATTGCCAGTCTGGAGGTGGACAAGTTTGAGTTTCAATCCACGCACCCGCACGGGGTGCGACCTCCTTACTATATAATGCAAACCGCCCAAAAAAAGTTTCAATCCACGCACCCGCACGGGGTGCGACCTATTCAAAAAGTCGCGTATGTCGGTCACTGTGTTTCAATCCACGCACCCGCACGGGGTGCGACGTTTGATTTAAACGGCTTAATCCCAAACTACACAAGTTTCAATCCACGCACCCGCACGGGGTGCGACATCGAAAAGGTTGCATACGTCGGACGCTGTGAAGGTTTCAATCCACGCACCCGCACGGGGTGCGACTTTTTCTAGCAGGAACGACCAACCGACCTTGTGTTTCAATCCACGCACCCGCACGGGGTGCGACACAAACGCTGTGCTAGATGCCATATTGTTAAGGTTTCAATCCACGCACCCGCACGGGGTGCGACTACTACTATA
>JBAQMG010000010.1:0-6042 GCA_049302575.1 Desulfitobacteriaceae bacterium
ACTTTGTTTATATTGCTACGTGCATAAAGGCTTGTATCAAATTGAGCTAGTCCGCTGCTGGAAATTTCAAAGGAATTTGTGAATTCCGTGATGCTGACCCATAATGGTCCTATTTCTGAGTTGGTTACTTGATTTGTCCCGAGGGCAAACGCCTGCATGGGAGCCACGCAAAGAATTAAAAGTGACAGGACGAGTGCTGCCGCTCTCTTTCTCATAAAAAGCTTCATTCCTTTCGCTGTGCTCAAGGCACAAAAATTTAATGAAAGTACCCCATAGTGGATATAATCCATTTGGATAAGCAGATACACTACAGAGCACGGGGAGGTGAGTGATGCAGTTAACTACTGCCCGCATAAAAAGATGTGCCGTTTGCTATTTTCGTGAGTAGACAAAGCCGTCACCGACCTTGCCCCTCTTAGAACCGTACGTGCGCAATTAACGCATACGGCTCTCCAACAACTTTACGAATAGTTTGCAATTAGGTTTACGTAAATCTTTGGCTTAACTATCGGGAAGGTTTTCATCAATCCGTCTCGAAATGCATCCCACGTGTAGCTTTTCCTTTGGCTTCTACGATTCAACCACTTGAACAATAGATTGACCACCATAAATTGGAATCCTGCAATGCCTTTAAAATTATCTGTGACTCCGTAGTAATGATAGTGCCCGAGCAGTGATTGATTTACTCTGTCAATTATGTCTTTAACAGCCCAATCCCGATGCTCTTTTAGCCACAGATTTAGCATTCTCAATTTTGCTGTAGTCTTCTTGCGACACGATTTCACCTTGACACGGAAGAATTTCTTCTTTGTATCCATGCTGCAATAGAAAGTGAAACCTAGAAAATCAAACGTTTCGGGTTTTCCCTCGCCTCGCGCAGCACGGTTCTTTACTGCAAATCTGCCGAATTCCAATAAGCATGTCTTTTCATTTGCTAATTCAAGACCGAACTTCGCAAATCGAATCGGCAGCTCCTGATAGAACTTTTCTGCATCTTCTTTGTATTGGAAGCAGCATACGAAATCATCGCAGTAGCGGATAATGTATGCGTCACCACGACACTCGCTCTTCACCTTTATGGCAAACCACGTGTCAAGAACATAATGCAGATAGATATTTGCATAAGTCGGCGATGCAGCCGACCCCTGTGGGCTGCCGACTTCATGTTCCAACACCTTTCCCCCATCTAACACATCCGCTTTCAGCATCTTCCTGATAAGGTCGATAAACTTCCTGTCGGCTATGTCATGTTCGAGAAATCGAATCATCCACTCATGGTCGATGGTGTCAAAAAATGACCGAATATCAGCCTCTACTACATACCCGACGTTCTTGCGGATACATCCTATCAACTTCTTTACCGCCTGATGGCAGTTCTTTCCCGGTCGAAATCCATAGGAGAATTCATGGAACTTCGGCTCATATATTGCGGATAGAATTTCGGCAACCCGGTTTTCCACCAACTTGTCCTCGTAGCAAGAGATTCCCAAGGGCCTCTTTTTGCTACTACCCGGCTTGTCTATATAGACTCTCCGTGAGGGTTGCGGTTGATATGCCTGTCTTTTCATACGCAAAACCAGTCGCCCAATATTCTCGTTCAGATTCTCGGCGTACTCAGCCTTACTCACTTTGTCGATGCCCTTAGCCTTCTTGCCATCCATCCTTTGATGGATTTGTTTCAGGCTTGCTTCGTCTATGAGGTGGGCCAGATTTTGTACTTTTACGTTCCTGTTTGCAATCTCGTTTATCCTGTGCAGTTCTGTTGTCACTCTTGCTCAGCTCCTGTCTGGAATAACCTTTCTTTGCACAGTGCAGTTGTTGCCACCCCCTTCCCTCCATCCGCTTTCACGGACTTCTACAGTACTATGAGGTGGTCGGACTCCCTGTTGGGCTTTTGGTTGGCTCATCTTTGTTGGATTTGCTTTTCCATACTGCCGATGGCAGACCCATCAGGGTCTCAGCTGTTCTCCTGAATCCCTCTGCAGCCTCGCCAAGTTCTCAGACCCCGAAAGAGCCAACACATACTCACCATTTCGCATGTGCTGATACTGCCTGCTGTCTACTTGACAACATCGGCCTCTTCGTCATTTTATTTATTTCGTGGCTCAATCACTTCAGCTTACGCTTTCGGCTCGGTCTGCTTCCCGCCCTACGCTTAATGCTGACGTTACCGTTTCGCATCCAAGGACTAGGTACAGGCTGCTGGTTGGGCTTTACCTGGTGGATATATCCACTGTGATTCAGAAGCTTACAATTGCTTCTTCATTATATTTAAAGCAAGTGGAGCGCTCGCGGACTATTTTCCCGCTGCGTTCGCAGCTCGCACCAAGTACAAATAAGTGTGCCATTGAGCACGTAAACTAATCTTTGTATAAACAATTCCCGTTTATTATGTAGCAAACAGTCAATGTCTGCTTTATCCACTATAAACTTATGTGGGGATGTGTTTATGCTTAAAATTGTTTTTCCTATTTGCTGTGGAATAGATGTCCACAAAAAGTTTGTTGTTGCAACGATTGGTACGACTAACAAATCGGGTGTTACGGATTACCAAACGAAGCAATTTTCAACCTTTACAGAGAATTTGCACCAACTTTTAGATTGGTTAAAATCTCAATCTTGCATCCATGTCTGTATGGAGTCTACAGGCAAGTACTGCGCACCCTGTTTTTAATATCTTGGAGACTTACTGTGTTGTTGTAATCGCCAATCCGAAATATGTCAAGGGTATTCGTGGCAAGAAAACCGATAAAAAAGATTCTATTTGGCTCTGTGATCTACACAAGCACGGTTTAGTTCCAGGCAGCTTTATACCGCCCTTATTAATTCGTCAAATTCGTGATTTAATGCGGTATCGGTTTAAACTCATCAACGTTAAGTCAAGCGAGAAAAATCGTATTCAAAACTCTCTTACTGTTTCAAGTAAAAAGTGTACGTACTTTAAAGTCCACTATGACCAAATCAAGAAACGACGAGGTCATAAGAAAGCAATTATTGCTATTGCGCATAAGCTGCTGAATTGTATTTACCATATGCTTGATAATAATGAGACATTTAACTATGACTTATACAAGATTGACTCCAAACCAAAACAAACTTATGCATCTCAGATTACTGTGGAAATGGCTATACGCTACCTGCAAACATTAGGCTACCAAATACCCGATATGCGTAATACAACTTGATACTTTAAATACGATACTCATTTTTAAACGACTACTTTTTAGTAGGCTTATTTTGTTATGCCTCCTTTTTTATATGATCATATTTCTTGACCCTTTCAAACTAATCACCTCCCTTCATTTATCCTTCATACAAATAAACGAAAAAAGGTGGCTTTTTGTTACACTTTTTTTGGAAAGATTTTCATTTATTTTTTGCATATCTTCCTACCAGACAAGTATGACGTGTTTCGGTCGCACATGTTGATCTGTCGCTAACCATGCATCAACGAGTGAAGCGACGGAATCCATAACTGGAGAAGGCTTTTCTTGAACTAAGTGGTATCTTCCCAGATGGTGTAAGCCAAAGCTAGTAATTGAAAGAGAAAAGCTTCTCAAAATAAGCCGGGTCCGAGATTATCCTATCGGTTCATTGAGGGCTTTTTCTCTGTCCTTTACTTAATTTGAGTCCTATAACTAGGGTTAAGCACCCTCGTCCAAATCGGACGAGGGTGCAATTATTGGATAGTTGAATGAGTTTTGTCGAAAATGTTGGTGATACTGTTAGCAGTCTCTTTAATCTGGATTGCCATAAGCAAATTAAACTGGACTCCGTCCGTCTGTCAGTCTGTCCTTCCAACACTTATTCAAGAAGGTGCAGTTTTTGAAAAGTATCTGGAGATTGAGAATATAGCCCAGGCTAGACCGGAGGGGATGAGGGAGAAATATGCCCAGCCGCTTGCGGAAAAACAGCAAAGAAAAACCGGGAGTTGTCCCGGTAAGTAGTGTGAAACTGATGTTTATCGTATAACAATGTTATAATTTTGGGCGCGGCCCCTTCTTATACTTGAGATAAAACGTATTGATCGCATCGAAGGTAATATCCTCCGATTTGTATTTTGTTCCGTCAATATCCACAATGTCATTTACGTAAACAAAAAGGCCGATTGAGCTGCTGTCATTGTAAAACGAAATGTAAAGGTTTTGTGCTCGTATGGGTGCTTGTGTGGTGCATTTGATAAAAGAGGTTTTGTTGAATAAGCTCTCAATCTGATTTATGATTTCTGGGTCTTTGATATTGACAGTACTGTTACTATCGCTGCTGACTACATCACAAATACCGATGCTTTTTGTATTTTCAAACTTTAAAGAAATTTCATCTTTATCTTTTGAAATCACATTTCCTCCTTCGTTTGATGAATTATGACTCCCGCATGCTGCTAAGATTATTACAAGCATAACCGAGAAAAGGATACCACATAAAACCCTGTATCTTTCTGTTTTAATCACTTACACTTCCCTTTTTAATGTCTCCAGAAGGTTTTGGTATATAAATAGTATGGGCAGTCATTAATGGGGTGACGATATAAGCCAACAGCGCCCCATTTGGAGGTAACTGTAATATTAGAGCCGCTCACAGATGTAACGTTTCCGGAATGTGCTCCGGTATAATATACCTTGTCACCGGCCGTGGGGTTCGTTACTTGTGTATAATAACCATAAGTCATATAATAAGACGGATCATCCATCCACCACGTATTGCCAGTCGAGGATAAATACCAGGCATATGAATGACAGTTGTAGTTGTAAGTGGCAGTGCCTAGTCTTGTTGCTGTTGGATATAACGCATCATATTGGGCATTTAGCGTTGTTTTATCAGCAGATGTCATATCTTGCCGGCTACAGACCAAAACCGGGGTAGTAGACAGTGGAGGATAAACATAGCCATAGTATAAGATATCTCCGGGAGCTGCCGCCATTACCGATGTTTTTTCCATTACAAGGGACGACGTCTGAAGCTTATCAGATACTTGTTGTGAAAGTGCCACTACGGAATCTTTTTCATCCTGACTCAGCATATCGGATACTTTCGGATAGACCAACAGAGACTCCATAAACATCTTTTGCATGATTTCTGTATCACTGATATTGTTTTTTGTTTCAACGGCCATAATTTTTTCTATGGTATTCTTGTAAATAGTTTGAAGCTTTTCCGCCAAGTCTGGTCTCTGCAAAAGAACCGCAGCGCCGTTAAACTCCAAAGAAAGGCCTTCAAACCCTTGTGTTGTATTGTCATAAGCATAAATATCAATCATGAATGGATAGTCAAGTACTGTCTTTAACAACGTTGCCGTATCCATTTTTTCAGCTGTGCTTAGTGGGATATTCAGCATTTCCTTCATTTGCACTGATGAATAGTTTTTCCATTCCTTTGATTTTGGAGTCATCGAAAATTCGAAAGGTTTTTGTGAATCAAGGATGTCTTTTTTATCAATGCTTATATCGCCGACCAAACTGGGGGAAACATGTGTAGAGTCTTCTGCAAATACTGCAGTTGCTCCGACGCTTAATACCATCGCAATAACAAGAATACACGCTAATAGTCTTTTTTTCATTTAATTTTACCTCCATGTAAGATTTTTTTGAATAGATTACCTTTTTTCAAATTTTGTTAAAGGATTGTTGCCTTTGAACAATTACTACTGCATAATAAGGCGAATAAGCTCTTTAATATTCTTTTAATCAAAGACTTTCAAGAGGTTAGCGATCATTGGAATATGAGAGAGCCTTTTATCGTAGACGGCGATCTTATATGCGCCATGGCCTGTCCACCTCCCTTTTTACATTAAACTTGGCTCTTCCGCAATTGCCGATACATTTGGGCTACTAAATCGATTCAGTTTTTGAAACAACCTTGATATTGTAACGTTCTCCGGATAATAACTTTTGTTCTTTATCCACTTATGCGGAAGAGCCGCATGAAGTACGTTGATTGTTAATACCAATAACTTGTACCTGTATGAGAAGTCTGCTCTACCAGGACGTTATTCTGATAAACTGCTCCGGTTGAAACCAGGCGGTAATAATAACCGCTCATTAC
>JBAQMG010000011.1:0-3216 GCA_049302575.1 Desulfitobacteriaceae bacterium
CACCTGTTCCTCGTTCGAAGTCCCCCTCCGTTTCCAGGATGGAATGAAAACATTCACATTCTTTACACATCGCCACTTTTAATGCCCCCTCTTTAACATACTTCTGATTCACTTTGTTTAATGTACTATTTGTTTAATGTACTATTTGTTTAATGTACTATTTGTTCTCGATTGCCCGATTTCGCCGATCATCACCTCCTTGCATCATATTTACATACTATCTAAAATGTTGAATTTGTCTATCGTTTTTATCTGAATAGTCAAAAAACGTTAGTGAATGGTTGTAACCGTTCAGTAAACCCTTCACTAACGCACTAACCCAAAATAAAGTTAACCCGACTAGTCTGGTCGGGTTAACTTCTCACGAGAGTTTTTGTTAAGGGGATCAGCGAACTCGCTTTGCTCGAGGATTCAGTTGTTAGAGTTTACAAAAAAAGAACAAAAAAATTGTCATCCAGCCCTACCCTCCTTTTTAGTTGCTTTCCTTTATGAAATCCTTATGGGACGGTTTTTTCTCGAAATCTTTGCAGGCCTCATCGCGTAGGTTGATCATCCTACCCTGTACCATCATCGCGGACGAACCGGTTGTTGACTCTGTTTCACTGGCCACCCTGCTCCCATAAATACAATACCCTTCCATCGGTTGGGTAAGACCCATCCGCCCATAGCGGCATTCCTTACACTTTGCCATTTTTTTCACTCCGTTTCTTTATAACCTAGTTAATGGGATGGGAGGAAGAATCACTCCCCCATCCCATCCCATCTTTTACTTCTAGCAAGCTTAACCCAATTCCTGCACGTTACGACCGATAATCGCATCCTGACCCATTTGGGATAAAGAGATAAACCGAGCGCTGTAGCCCGCAATTCTGACGATCAAATGTTCCCATTTTTCTGGTTCCTTTTGGGCGGCACGCATATCCTCAGTTCGTACAACATTAAATTGCACATGGTCAATACCGAGATCATGCCAAGTTTTCATGTAGGCACTCCAGACATCAAAGCCCTTTTCTGACTCCCTCATCAGCTCCACCGGCAAACGTTGATTGAGTTGAATGCCTTTTATCCTAGTGTGCGGAAGTTTGCTAACACTTTTCAAGACTGCTGTTGGGCCTTTTTTGTCAAGACCCAAGTAGGGCGAGCATCCGCCATCATGCGTCGGTTCGCCATGTCGGCGACCAAACGGCTCTGCCCCAATCAAGGAGCCTAAGGTAACAAACGCGGACACCGATTGCGGCACCAGTTGAACCCCTTTTTCCCCTCCGACCATTTTGGCGTCTTGAAAAACATCACAGGACATATTCATAAACCAAGAGGCTATTTCATCGACATAATCATTATCATTGCCATATTTTGGTGCAGACAAAAACTCTTGCCTCATCTCCTCATAGCCCTGCCAATTAGCTTTAAGCGCCTCAAGCAACTGTGCCATCGTATATTTCTTTTGGTCAAAAACCCAGTACTTAATCGCCGCTAGATCATCAGCAATCCCCAGGGGGCCGGGATAATAATCTGCCCAGGTGTTCGAGTAGGGCTTGTGCCGTTCAAAAGCTCCCACTCCTTCTTCAACATTCCAGTCATCCATCATGGCTAGGAACGGGCTTTCCAATCTTTTGCCTTCTGCGTAGCTGGTTATTTCCTTATTCATAAACATGAGATGGGAATTATGTTTGACCTGTGTCTCCACTGCTTTCAACAATTCTTCCCACGTAAACTTGCTGGCATCTCCTGTATGCGCTCCCACCTGCTGATGGCTAAACCAAGCATCAAATCCATCGCTTAAGGCCATATTCCCTGGGGCAGGACCGACTATTCCCCCACCGCCCTCATTTCTGGAATGTTGGGTCGATTTCCGGCCTGTTACCCCTGGTGCCATGCACAGAACCAAGGCCCACCGCGCCGCCACCTCAGGCGGCCACCCATGATACTCAATACCGTGCCTAGTATTTTTCTCGTGATTTTTAATTGAGGGGAAGCCATAACCCTGGGAAATGCACTCAAAAACAAGTCGTCTTGTTTTCTCATTGATCTTGGGCGAATACTTGAACGCGACCGAGGGTTCATTGGTATGAATATTCAAAGTTGACTCAAGTATAGCGTCTGTAAGATCCGTACACATGTCCTTACCGTTCTCGTCCAACCCGCCAAGGGTTATAATGTGAAGGTCGTTAATTCCAGAGTGAATAATCCGCATCCATCTTCCTTTGGTCACTCCGCGCTCAGATACTTTGAGCCGCTCACATTCAAGCAGTTCGATCGCCTCATCGCGCGTCATCGGTTGCGCTGTTTTATCGATAACACTGACTTTGTAATAAGGCCACATCAAATCATCTTCTAAATGGGAATAGCCTGAACAAAAACGCTCGATATTTTGGACGACCTCAAAGCACAACCATTTGGACTGCATAGCGTCTTTAAAGCCCCGAGCCGGCTTGGCGGGAACATGGTAGCAAATTTCAGCGATTTCCAACAATTCTTTCTTGCGTTGCTTTGCTCCGACCACACTATCACTCAAGTCAAACTCTTCGGCAATAGTCTTCGCCAGTCGGCTGTATCTTCTCGCCCAATTAATAACCGCCTTGGCAGCAATAATCATTGCCGTCCAGTTGTCAATCTTTTCGAATAGAGGGATGTTCTCCTCCCCTCTCCAAGGGTATTCCTTTAACTTATCTTTGGCTTTTCTAAGGTTTTTCTCGCACCACTCAATCCTTTTCTCCAGCCCGTCTTCAAGGACACTCTGATAAGGCGGAACTGCACTCGTATAAAAATGAGTCCACACCGGCGGCTCACTTATTACCCCCGTACTAAGCTTGGCAATATCTTCAGGTTCCATATACCTCTCGCACATAGCTGAAAGCGACCATTGCTTCCAGTATTCGACCATCTCCACACCCTCATCATAGAGTTCTGGAGGGGTAAGCGTGTCATCCTCCAGATAATCGAACATGTTCGCAGCCCCACCCTCCGGATAAAGCTCCAGCTTGTCCGGACGCTCATTGTGAACCCCGACGATGATTTCTTCATCTTGAATATAGATACTGCAGTTTTTTAGATAATGCTCCAGACATTTCGCTCTGAGAATTACCGGTACTTCACCGGCGTTTGCTTTATGCGCCTCAGTATATAAACGAGCCCGTTCCAGAGAAACCTTGATTTCTTCATTCACATACTCCCCACCTGCAGTATGTGCCCAACGGCAACGTTTGTAAAGATGCT
>JBAQMG010000012.1:0-11697 GCA_049302575.1 Desulfitobacteriaceae bacterium
ACCCTCCACCGTAGACACGTGAAGGCAGAATGCTAACAGCGATTAAGCTGCTAGAGCGTAATTATCTGTGTTAATTATAAAGGTCCACCGTTTAACGAGACCAGGTGGAATCTCGACGCGCAACTCCTGCCACCGCTTCCTCGAGCGAGTCTAGAACGCCCCCATGTTTTGATTCTACATATAGTATAGCATTTTTAACCTTAAATGATATAGGATATAATTGAGACTCTAACATTGTTTTGGAAATCACGTTTTTGAATTTAATTAATGCTTCTTTTCTTAAAAATCAATATTTATTTCTTTCACGCATATTTCTCTCAATCTCACGCTTGGCATCCTTTTCGGCCATATCCTGACGTTTGTCATAGTTCTTTTTACCACGACATACAGCTAATTCAATTTTAGCTAAGCCCTGCTTTAAATACATTTTAATAGGAATTATCGTTAACCCTTGAAGCTGTATTTTACCGATTAATTTAACGATTTCTGAGCGATGAAGCAAAAGCTTCCGTTTCCTTAAGGGATCATGGTTAAAGCGGTTTCCCTGCTCATAGGGGCTAATATGCATCTGATAAAGCCACAATTCGCCGTTTTCTATGCGGGCGTAACTATCTTTAAGATTTACTCGACTGTTACGAACTGACTTTATTTCCGTTCCAGTCAGAATAATTCCAGCTTCAACTCGCTCTTCGACAAAATAATCGTGGAACGCCTTACGATTTTCAGAAACAACCTTAATTCCTTCGGACACCATCTCCAGACCCCCTATCCAAATTTTAGTATACCACAAAATGACTTTTCACACACTACTATTCGTTAAGTAATTTCTTTACTGACCCCTTCATTACGCTGCCCATGGTTATCGTCATCACGTCACGATCACCTTACTTAGCAATTGCTAATCAGAACATCCATGCTCAAGCCATTACCTTCGGCCGCCTTGGTTGCACTTACGCTGACCCCAAACTTATACTTTCTGGGTAGTGCAAAAAAGGACACTTCCTTCGAAGTGCCCTTCCCATTTAGGGTTAATAGCTCGAATTTTATTATTAAGAAATCTATCTCTTAATTAGCTAAATCTCAAAATTAAATTACTTTTTCAGAACTTCCTAATGTTTATTTTAGAAATGGAGCAATAAGCAAGGATATCGTACCCATAACCTTGATTAAAGCATTAAGCGACGGACCAGAAGTATCTTTAAATGGGTCACCTACTGTATCACCGATAACTGCAGCGGCATGAGTTGGTGTACCTTTACCACCCAAGTTTCCTGCTTCAATAAATTTCTTGGCATTGTCCCATGCACCACCAGCATTAGCCATAAAAATCGCCATTAGAAGTCCTGAAACTGTACCACCAGCCAAATATCCACCCATAGCATTTTTACCGAGGCCGAAACCAACAATGAGTGGCATCAAGACTGCAAGCAACCCTGGAACAATCATTTCACGCAGAGCAGCTTTAGTAGAAATATCGACACATTTTCGATAATCTGGTTTACCTGTACCTTCCATAATTCCGGGAATTTCACGGAACTGGCGACGCACTTCCCCGATCATTTCAAAGGCAGCCTTACCGACAGCTTCTAGACAAAATGCCGAAAACAAAAAGGGTACGGCAGCTCCGAGAAACACACCAATAATCGTCGTGGGAATTAAGATATTAATCGTATCTAAATGGGCTAATTCAGCATAGGCATTGAAAAGGGCTAAGGCTGTCAAGGCAGCTGAGCCAATCGCAAATCCCTTAGCTACAGCAGCTGTTGTATTACCTACAGAATCAAGCTTATCCGTGGTTTTACGTACATTAGGCTCAAGTTCGGCCATTTCGGCAATTCCACCAGCATTGTCAGCTACAGGACCGAAGGAATCAATCGCTACAACCATACCTGCTGTGGACAACATTGCCATAGCTGCCATAGCGATTCCGAAGATCCCAGCCGCTGCAAAGGAAACGTAGATAGCTGCGCAAATTACGATAACTGGTAGAGCCGTACTTTTTAATCCTACAGCTAAACCAGCAATAATATTGGTTGCGGCACCTGTTTCTGAAGCCTTAGCAATAGCTTGGGCCGGTTTTTTCTGATTAGAGGTATAGTACTCCGTAATCAAGCCAATCAAAACATTGACGATCAAACCTGCCAAAATCGAAATATAAACGCTATTTGGAGTAATATTTAACCCTTTAACCGTTATGGAAGCCGGTAACATCCAATGAACAATTCCATAACCGGCGATTGCAGTTAAAAGATTAGTTCCCCAAAGTCCCATATTCAAAGCATTCTGAGGATTGGCATTTTCTCCAGTACGGACGAAAAAGCTAGCAATAATAGCGGCAACCAATCCTGCAGCCCCCAAAAGTAACGGCAACATGATACCTGCCAAACCATTATTTACACTTTGATAAGTGGTAAAGCCCACCAACATGGCTGCAATCGCTGAAGCAGCATAAGACTCAAACAAGTCAGCGCCCATTCCAGCAGTATCCCCTACATTATCTCCAACATTATCAGCAATAGTGGCTGGGTTACGCGGATCATCTTCTGGAATCCCTGCTTCAACTTTACCAACTAAATCAGCCCCGACATCTGCGGCCTTAGTATAAATACCTCCGCCGACACGAGCGAAAAGAGCGACAGCACTAGCTCCAAAAGCAAAGGAAGTAATAACATCAATATTCCCAAAGGCTAAATAAAGTATAGTTACACCTAGAAGACCTAGACTTGCGACAGACAAACCCATAACTGCACCACCGCGGAAAGCCACTCCTAATGCTTTGTTCAAGCTCGTCCTCGCAGCTTGAGTAGTACGGGTATTTGCCCGCGTTGTAATACTCATCCCGATATAACCGGCTACCGCTGACAAAAGTGCTCCAACCAAGAAGGAAATTGCTGTTGGCCAACCAGCTTGTAAACCCGCTTGCCAACCCATTTCCATGCCCTTGTTCCAGCCTATACCGACCAATAAAACTATAAATATTATAAGTACAATTGGAATTAAACTGCGATACTCACGATTGAGAAAGGCCATAGCACCTTCTTGAATCGCCTTGGAAATTTCTTGCATCCGAGCATTACCAGGATTTTCACTTAAAACACTTTTTGCAAAGTAGAACGCAAATAAGAGACCGAGAATTCCCGCTCCCACAGCCAAATATGGCATTGTAGTTAAATCCATTCGAAGACACCCTCCTACTAATTCATAATTCATAATTCATAATTCATAATTAAGCCTCGAATCAGAGATTCATAATTCACTAATTGTGCATTATGCATTGCGTTCTCTCCTCCTGTTATTTGAGTAGAGAAACACCAAAGGAACTTAACAAAAAAGTCACCGCAAAACCAGCACTTAACTTGCCAAAGAGCTCATCCATACCCTTCTTCTTACCAAAAAAGGTCTCTCCCGCACCAGTAATTGCCCCAGATAATCCAGCACTGCGTCCTGATTGGAGGAGAATAGTCGTAATTAATCCCAAAGAACTAATCACTAGAAGTACTATTAACGCAATTTTCATCTTTCTTTCTCACCCCCTTCAGCATTTTATCCTTGATCTTTCTTAGACCAAAGACCTTGTTAAAGCTGTCCACATTCATTGAAACTCAAGATAGTACCACAGAACAAGCCACAGTAAGAGAATTCTAGCATTGAATCTGAATTATTGCAACACCTTTACCGAATTATTATAGCACATTCAGCGTTTTGTTATAACACATTGACTGGTAAATTATAAAAAGTACCTAACTTACACTTTTTTAAATGTGGTTCAAAGGGGGTTGTGCTTAATTTTATTAACAACCCCCTTTTTCCTTTTATTATATAAAAAATTAACGGCCTAAAACATCACTTCCACGGTAAGTGGCGCTCTCGCCAAGTTCTTCTTCTATACGCAACAGTTCATTATATTTGGCCACTCGTTCCGTGCGTGCTGGTGCTCCAGTTTTTATCATTCCAGCATTAACTGCGACAGCTACATGAGCCATAGTCACATCCTCTGTCTCCCCAGAACGATGAGAAATTACAGCAGTATAGCCTGCTCTCTTAGCCATTTCGATAGCATCCAAGGTCTCAGTAAGGGTTCCGATTTGATTTAACTTAATCAAAATCGAATTGGCACACCGCTCTTTAATCCCACGAGCTAAACGGGTAGGATTAGTAACAAATAAATCATCCCCGACAAGTTGAATTTTCTGTCCAAGGCGTTCCGTCATCAGACGCCAGCCCTCCCAATCATCCTCTGCTAAACCATCTTCAATCGAAACTATCGGATATTGCTTGATGAGACCCTCATAATAGTCAATCATTTCTGCTGTCGTCTTTGTTAGGCCTTCTCCTGCTAAGTGGTATAAACCATCTTTGTATAACTCCGTCGCTGCAACATCTAAGGCCAAGGCAATCTGCTCTCCTGGAACATAGCCGGCTCGCTGAATAGCATCGACAATTGCCAGCAAAGCATCGGCATTAGACTCTAAGTTAGGTGCAAAGCCCCCCTCGTCTCCAATGGAGGTTGCTAAACCTTTCTCTTTTAAAACTGCTTTCAAGGTATGATAAACTTCTGCGCCCATACGTAGGGCTTCCCTGAAGTTAGCTGCTCCAACTGGCATAATCATAAATTCTTGAATGTCAACATTATTATCTGCATGTTGGCCGCCGTTTAAAATATTCATCATGGGTACTGGTAGCTCCTTAGCGTTTACCCCGCCCAAATATTGATAAAGGGGTAAGCCAACTGTCTCAGCGGCAGCCTTAGCTGCTGCTAGGGAAACTCCCAAAATGGCGTTTGCACCAATTTTCCCTTTGTTAGCTGTTCCGTCCAGTTCGATCAGCACCCGATCCAGACCAGGTTGATCAAAAGGATTTAATCCCTCAACCTCTGGACCGATCAGGTTATTAACATTCTCCACTGCAGTGAGGACACCTTTACCTAAATAGCGCTGCTTGTCTCCATCGCGTAATTCGACTGCTTCAAACGCACCAGTTGAAGCCCCTGATGGTACTGCAGCACGCCCCATCGTTCCATCTTCAAGGGTTACATCAACTTCCACCGTTGGATTTCCTCGGGAATCCAAAATCTCGCGTGCATATACATCCATGATCAAACTCATATTCATATCCCCCTTCAAAATAGATATTCGATTTTCGTGGTCCGAATGAATGACTTACTTTTGTAGCCCTAGACCTTAATAAGGGTTGTACCGGTCATTTCCAAAGGTTTAGAAATCATTAACAACTCCAAAATGGTCGGAGCAATATCACATAAGGCCCCACCCTCACGCAAAACTTGGTTCTGGAATCGTTCATCAACTAAAATAAATGGAACAGGGTTCGTTGTATGTGCAGTCAAAGGTAACCCAGTCTTCAGATCCAGCTTGCTCTCAGCATTTCCATGATCAGCAGTGATTAAAAGTGTTCCTCCCAGTTTCTTCACCACTTCTGCTATTTCACCGAGACACTTGTCCACTGCTTCCACTGCTTCAATAGTAGCATTAAAAACACCCGTATGTCCAACCATGTCTGGATTAGCAAAATTAAGAATAATTACGTCAAAAACATTCTCTTGAAGAGTAGCGATCAACTCTCGTGTTAATTCAGGGGCATTCATCTCAGGTTGAAGATTATAGGTTGCAACTTTAGGAGAAGGAACTAAGGATCGCTCTTCCCCGAGATTAGGTTCTTCAAGCCCTCCGTTAAAGAAAAAGGTTACATGTGCGTATTTTTCCGTTTCGGCTATCCGCAACTGTTTTAAACCAGCTTGTCCAAGTACCTCACCTAAGGTATTTTCTAGATTTTGGGGGGGATAAGCAACGGCTGCCTTAATGGTCAGATCATACTCTGTCATACAAACGAAGTGAACCTGAGGACGTTCAGGGCGCTCAAAACCAGCAAACTCTTCATCTACAAAAGCCCTCGTCAACTCACGTGCCCTGTCAGAGCGGAAATTAAAAAAGATCACACTATCGCCGGTCTCAATTTTAGCCGTCGGCTGTCCTTGGGAGTTGACTATCACAGTTGGCAAAACAAATTCATCATCAACTCGCTGATGATAGGACTTTTCAACCGCTGACATTGCCCCAGCTGCCTTTTCTCCTTCGCCATAAACCATGGTCTGATAACCCTTTTCTAAACGTTCCCAGCGCTTATCACGATCCATCACAAAATATCGTCCACTTACAGAAGCAATTTGACCTACGCCTAGGGCTTTAAGCTTTTCTTCTAGTTTAGCCAGATATACTTTGGCACTCTGTGGTAAAACATCTCGACCATCGAGAAACGCATGAATATAAATCCTTTCAACTCCCAAGTCCCTAGCCATTTCTAAAAGGGCGAATAAATGATCTTGGTGAGAATGTACCCCGCCATCGGAAAGCAAACCCATAAAGTGTAAGGCCTTTCCATTAATTTTAACCCTAGTCATCGCCTCATTTAAAACTGGATTGGAGGGTAATGCCTTCTCCGCAACGGCTTTAGAAATTCGAGTTAACTCCTGGTAAACAACTCTTCCTGCACCAATATTCAAATGTCCGACTTCTGAATTCCCCATTTGACCAGCAGGAAGACCTACCGTTTCACCCGAGGCTTTAAGCAGCGTTTTGGGATAAGAACTTTCCAAATACCGAAAGTTTGGTAAAGAAGCTTGAGCAATAGCATTTCCCTGATAAGTCGGGCTATAACCCCAACCATCTAAAATCATGAGCAAAAGTGGTTTCACGCGTTGAGTCACGGAATTCCAGCCTCACTTTCAGTTTAGGATAGATACAATTGGCTCTTAAACTTGAGCGTTTTTGATTAATTGAGCAAACCCTTCTGCATCTAAGCTTGCTCCCCCAACTAGAGCTCCGTCAATATCTGACTGAGTCATAAGTTCAGCGATATTCTCAGCTTTAACACTTCCACCGTAAAGTATAACTATTTCTTCGGCAAGTGATCCGGCAATTCCACTCAATGTGGAACGAATACCTGCACACATTTCCTGAGCATCTCTACTTGAGGCAGTCTTTCCAGTGCCTATAGCCCAAATAGGTTCATAAGCAATTGTTATTTTCCGTAACTCATCTGACGATAATTCAAGTAGATTCCGTTGGATCTGGGCCCTAACAACGGCTAAAGCCTTACCTTCTTCGCGGTGACTTAGATTTTCCCCCACACAAAGAATAGGTTTTAGACCGTTTGAGATTGCAGCCTTAACTTTCTTAGAAATATCTTCATCAGTTTCCCTAAAGAATTCTCGCCGCTCAGAGTGCCCAAGAATAACATAAGTACAAGCTACATCTAAGAGCATTTGTGGCGAGATTTCCCCTGTAAATGCCCCTTCAGCAGCCCAAGACATATTCTGAGCCCCAAGATAGATCACACTTTCTTCCAATTCTTCCTTTAGCACTGATAAAGAAGTAAAAGGTGCGCAAACTACAATATCCAGTTCAGTAATTTCCCCAACCAGGCTGAGTAACCTAAGCGCATAATTTCGAGCCTCACCTGTAGTCTTAAACATCTTCCAGTTGCCTGCGATCACCGAACGGCGTTTTTTGATCATTGCTCTTACACTCCTTCAATATCATTTTATTTCGTATGTACTTCTTATTTCTTATCCCCTAAATTCACTGATCAGCGTAAACCTTTTACTAAGCTCGATCTTTTAAAGCTGCAACCCCAGGCAATATCCGCCCTTCTAGGAATTCTAGAGAAGCCCCGCCACCTGTTGATATATGGGTAAGTTTCGCTGTTAAGCCCATTTTTTCCACGGCTGCCACTGAATCCCCACCACCTACGATGGTTATTCCACGACAAGCAGCCATCGCTTGAGCAACGGCTTCAGTCCCTTTGGCAAAGGCAGGCATTTCGAAAACCCCCATAGGCCCGTTCCAGACTACCGTTCGGGCATTGACAATATGTCTGGCGAACTTCTCCGAGGAGGCTGCCCCAATATCCAAGGCCATCTCATCCTCAGCAATTTCCGAAATTAAGACGCTTCGAAAAGGTGCCTCAGCCTCAAAAGCTTTAGTTACTAACACATCAATAGGCAATTCTAAAAGGATGCCTTGTTCTTGAGCCTTAATCAATAGTTGTCCAGCCAATTCTAATTTATCCTCTTCTACAAGAGACTTTCCTAGCTTATAGCCTTGCGCTTTAAGAAAAGTATTGGCCATCCCTCCACCGATGATTAGAGTATCTACTTTAGATAGAAGATTTTCAATGACCCCTATCTTATCGCCCACCTTAGCACCACCAATAATGGCCACAAACGGACGCTCAGGAGACTGCAAAGCTTTGCCCATAATTTCCACTTCCTTTTGCATAAGAAAACCTGCTACGGCAGGAAGAAAATGAGTTACCCCTTCAGTAGATGCATGTGCGCGATGTGCCGTACCAAAAGCATCATTGACGAAAAGGTCAGCCAACTCAGCCAGTTTTCGGGCAAAGGCCGGATCATTTTTTTCTTCTTCCGAGTGAAAACGTACATTTTCCAAAAGAAGCACTTGCCCCTCTTGAAGTCTACTCACTTGTTGTTTTACTACATCACCAACACAGTCGCTAGCGAAAGCCACTTTTTGTCCCAAAAGTTCGCTCAAGCGCTCTACCACCAGGGCAAGTGAGTATTTAGAATTAACTTGTCCTTTAGGACGGCCAAAATGAGAAACAAGTATGACTTTAGCACCCTTTTGAACAAGATACTCAATTGTCGGTAAGGCAGCTCTAATCCTAGTATCATCTGTAATCTTACGTTGCTCATCAACAGGCACATTAAAATCAACTCGTACTAAAACACGTTTCCCCTGAACTGGCACCTCATTAACACTCACTTTATCCATCTTGACTCCCCTTCCTTATCTCTAGTTGCCCTTCTATCAACTTACGGAAATCTTTTTTAGTATTCCGCAAAGAATAACTTCTACTCTTAGAATCACCCCACCTGAAGCAATAATATCAAATTACGCTAAATCTATTATACCACCCAAGCAATGCCAAGATCACTAAGTTTAAACTATCCCCAAAACTGCCTGAGCAATATTCACCAGATGTTCATCAATTCCATAAAACAAGTTAATCAACTCAATCCTAGCAAAGATTATTTTTTCCTCATCTTTAATGTCTTTAGTTGCTAAATCTACCCGTGGGCCTTGAGCTAAGGCCGCAAATTGGAGTGCTCGATGAACACGAGAAATTTCCGGATGCTCTCTAATCGCTTGGGCGGCTAATTCCACCTCCCTACCTTCTAAAGCCTTAAGTACCGTGCCAAAGTTATCAGTGATCTTGTTATATAATTGACTTAACTGCTCCCATTCCTCTTGAGGTATAATCAATCTTTCACTGTGTACTTTACGCACAATTGTGGCCATGGACATAAACTTATCTGCAATATCTTCAAATTCCTTTAAAATAAATTGAGCGTTAATCTTTTCTTCGATTTGTTCTTCCGTTAATCCCTTTAAAGATAACGAACTGAGAAAACGAGAAATATTGTGATAATACCAATCGACATCTTCCTCTGCTTGTACCACCTGATTGACTGGAGACTCATTCCTCGCCAGAAGGGCTTCGGGCATCTTTTGGATCATCTTATCAAAAATAAATTGTCCAACACCCCGGATCTCTTGAAACGCATGAGAAAGAGCTACTGTAGGCACTTCCAAGGAAGACTCATCAATAAACTTCAATTGCCGACGGGGATTAGATTCAATGCGTTCAGGCAATAATCGCACCAAAAATCTGGCAATTATTGAGTTTAGGGGCAAAAAAACTATCACCATAAACACTGCAAACAGCAGGTGAGCATTTGCTACCTGTCGTTGTAAATCCCCCGTTGTCCATTGAACCAGCCTAGAAAACTGTGCAAGAAAGGGAAAAACCATAATCGTAGCCACAAATTTATACGCTGTATTAGCAATCGCGGTCCGTTTAGCATCCATCTTCTGAGCAGTAAGACTTGAAAAAAGCGCAGTTATCGTCCCCCCATTATGAGCCCCTAATACTAAAGGAACAATAGCAGCTGCTGGTAAAAGGTGCTGCCCAGCCAAAGAGATCATAATAGCAATAATCACTGTACTACTCTGGGCTATCGTAGTTAGAAGTAAGCCAATAATCAAAGCAGCCAATGGATAGGTTCCTAAATGAACTATAAATGTATAAACTTGGGGATAATCTT
Source organism: Desulfitobacteriaceae bacterium (assembly GCA_049302575.1). Lineage (GTDB taxonomy): Bacteria > Bacillota > Desulfitobacteriia > Desulfitobacteriales > Desulfitobacteriaceae > JBAQMG01. The sequence continues at coordinate 10,142 of JBAQMG010000012.1, forward strand.
TTAAGGGCGCCGTAGCCCCAGACATATAATTCATACCTACAAAAATAATCCCAAACCCGATCAAAGCCTGACCAAGGTATTTCCATTGTTTTACCCCTACAAAGAAATAAAGCATAAACCCAATAAAAATAAAACCTAAAGCAATATTCAAGATCTTAAAAGCGATAAGTTGGATCACGATCGAGGTTCCCACTGCCGAACCTAAAACAATCCCTAAGGCTTGAGCTAGACTCAACAATCCAGCATTCACAAACTCAACAACTAGGACAGTCGTCGCCGCGCTGCTCTGAAAAGCCACTGTCATTATGGTACCAAAGATTACTGCCAATACCGGTCGTTTTGTTAAGGACAAAAGAATTGCTTTCAGTTTATTGGCCGCAAACTTCTGTAACCCGCCAGAAGTGGTTTGCACACCATACATAAACAGCCCTAAGCCGCCTAAAAAAGTCACAACTACTCCAATTGCCCCGATCTTTCCTCACTCCTTAATCCTTACTCCTTACCCAAGCGCCGTTGACCTGTCTCCACATATAATAACATTTCTGCAATATTAACCACGTGATCCCCCATACGTTCCAACGTTCTAGCCATAATAAGAATCAAACCACTTTCTGCATCAGTGCCTTGCTTATTACCTTTAAGTAAATCAGCCTGAAGTTGGGCATAAATTTGATCAATAACGTCGTCTTGCTGATCTAGATCTCTATCGATAGCTTTCTCCTCTTTTAAAATTGCCAGATTAAAATCGAACATATTTAAGAGTTGTTTACTCATTTCCAATATTTGAGTTGGCCATTCTTGACTCGTTCTTAAGTCATTCAATTCGACTAAGTCACAAGCATAATCCGCGATACGTTCTAACTCCTGAGCAATCCGCTGGAAGCCAAGAATCGAACGCAACTCCCTCGGACGTGGTTGTTGCAGACTGATCATATCAAAACTCCGATTGACAATTACGTCCCTCTTTTGATCAAGCTCCTGGTCACTCTTCCGATAATCAAACTGAAGATCTTTCTTTTCTAATATGTCGATTGCCTTACCTAAATGAACACGAACTGCCACAGCAAGCTCTGTAGTCATCGTACGAAGCCCCACCAAGGCCCTGTCGTAACCCGTCATCCGTCCATTCACCACTTTACGCACCCCCTTTCCAGAGCATTAACTTGTTATATTGTCCTTCTGATTTTCCTCATCGTACCAAGTCGTAAATCACTATTGCTAAGAAAGTCATTAAGCGGAATTTGCGTGGGCGAGAGCAGACTATAGGGCGTTAAGAACGACAAGGGACTAGTCCATGGCTTGAACATGGATGTTCCGATTAGCCACCGCCGTGACTCGAACAAGGATGTTCGAGGTTAGAACACCGCCATGACTCGAACAAGGATGTTCGAGGTTAGAACACCGCCATGGAGGGCAAGGTGTCGGAGGACGATTAGTGGCGGATGGACTGATGCAACTTTGCCAGGGATGGCATAAAAAGTTGCAAACATTAATTCAGAAATACACTAAGGTTTTGGCACATTAGTCTCCGGTGACGATAGTCTCCAGTGACATTA
>JBAQMG010000013.1:0-25429 GCA_049302575.1 Desulfitobacteriaceae bacterium
GTAAAGCCCTTCGTTAACTTGATAAACTCTTCAATACTAAAAGTTTCCGCACGCCGTTGTCCATCAATCCCCAATTCTGAAAATTTTAAAGCGACACTTTCTTTAGATAATCCTAAACCTGCGGAAAGGGAATTGCTTAAAGTCTTTCGCCGCTGACCGAAGGCAGCTTTCACAACCTTAAAGAAAGCTCCCTTGTCCACAATTCCCGGATAAGAACGAAGTCGCAAGCTAACCACAGCTGAATTGACCTTAGGCACCGGCCAAAAGGCCTGTGCTGGTACTCGCAAGACTTTTTCTACCTCAGCAGCCACTTGAACAGCTACGGAAAGCACCCCATATTCTTTACCCCCCGGTTTGGCCGCCAAACGGTTAGCTACTTCCTCTTGAACCATGATTGTCATACCTGTCAAATAGGCACCCTGTTCCAGAAAATGCATAATTAGAGGACTTGTAATATAATAGGGTAAATTACCTATTAAAAACCCTTTGTTTTCACCCCATAACTCAGATAAATTAAGTTTCAAAGCATCCCCTTGGATAATTTTTATCGGTAAGCCCTGAAGCTCTCGCTGTAAAATCCCCATCTTTTTCTGATCAAGCTCAACAGCCCACATTTTCCTAACCTGCTTAGCCAATACCCTTGTTAATACCCCAAGACCTGGCCCAACTTCTACTAAAGGTGTATCTTCCTCTAACTCACTTACCAAAACTATTTGTTCAATTACCTGATCATCAATTAAGAAATTTTGACCTAAAGACTTTTGAGCCCGTGCTCCTCCACGCAAAAGACGTTGAGTATAATCAGCGGAACTCTCCAAGCTTGGCCACCTCCTTGACCGTATTCCAAAATTTCTCTCGGTTGATTCCAAAGCGGTTGAGCCGATGCAAAAACTGTTTAGCATTAGCATCACCAATTCCAAGCTTACTCCCCAAAACAGATCGTTTTTCCGCCGCCCGAGGTTGTCCGACAAGCCCAGCTACAGCCAAATCCTGTAAAGTAATGAGCTCACCCGCCATGACTGAAAGTCCATCTCCTTGAATATGCGCAAAAACACGTCTAATCTCCTCTAATCTGGCGTTCTCTACCCCTATATCCTTATTCTTAAGAGCAGCTCGTTTAGACAAAAAAACGTGTTTCGCTTCAGGAACACGTCGTCGAATTCGTTCTCTAATCTGTTCTCCAGCAGTATCGGGGTCAGTAAAGATGATTACCCCTTGGTGCTTTGCCATTTCCCCAATATATCTGAATTTCTCTTCAGTTATACCAAAGCCTTCTGTCCAGATGATATCTACCGCACCTAGGGCTCGCCTTACTAAATGGGCATCATTTTTTCCCTCTACAACAATCAGTTCGCGGATCACGATAATTCCCCCGTTTCTGCTACAGCTATCTTAACTTAGAAATCTCTGTAACACAAACAGAAAAAAAAAATTTATTCAATTAATCCCATAAACGTGGTATAATTACCACAATATTGTTACTCGCCTAGGGTATAAGGGGTGTTCAGCCATTCGTTCCTCCATTCTTTTCTATATAAATGGAGATAAGCAAATAAATCTTATTTGCTTATCTCCATTTTTTTTGTAACCGATGAAAACTTTTATTTTTAATAATTAAATCTTATTTATTTATTTATTTCTTATTCGTTCCAAAAGTTTTAGTTACATTATCCCACATTGCAGGATCCTCCATACCCAGACGCCATATAGCCACCCCGTGTAACTGATGTTTTTTAGCGTAGTCCAATTTAACTGCTAAACTTTTAGCATTTTCTAAATACACTTCATGACGGATACCGGCAGCAGTATACATATAATGCGGTACTTGTTCTGCTGTATCATAAAGAATATCAACTCCGTGTTTTTTAGCTTGATCCGTAGTTTGGGCAAAAGATAAATAGGCTGGCATGTTTGGCTTGTTTGAACCCCAGTCAAAAGAGTACACTGGTAAGCCCATGACGATTTTCTCTTTAGGAATTTTACCCACAGCATACAAGATTACTTTATCAACCCAGTCGTGTGAAGCTATAGGTCCTTGTGTTGTCCCTGTACCATGCTCATCATAGGTCATTAGAATAATTTGATCAGCCGCCTTTCCGATGGCTGTATAATCATAAGCACCTGACCACAAATCAGACGGATAATCAATAAATTTAGCTGGAATAGAGATATTTAAAACCTTATCTTTGGCCTTCAGTGCTTTATGAAGTTCATCCACAAAAACCGAAAAATTATTTCTATCCCCGGGAGGAGTTTTCTCTATATCAATAGAAATCCCATCCCAGTTCTCTTTAGTCGTTAAATTAACAAGATTTGTGACAAAATTCGTACGAGTTCCCGAATTGGACAGTACCTTATGGGCTAGGTTAGCATCAAAACCTCCTCCAGCCATATTATGCACCAAAGCATAGGCTTTAGCTTTATTTTTCTGGGCAGCCTCCTTGACACTCATATCAATTTTACCAGTTGGATTTACTTTACCCGTCCCATCAAAGGTGTACCAAAAAAAGGCCACTTCATCGAGAGCACTCACATGCTTCAGCATGGAATCCTTTGATCCAGGCACTGCTCCTTCTCCATCAGTGTAAAAACCCATCACTACCCGTTTTTCCGCTCCCAGAACGTCCTGACGAGTTGCTTCCGCCTGTGGAGGTTGGCCATTTTCAGACAATTTTGGTGTTTGGGAAGGCGCAGGTTGTTGAACATTTGTACACCCTACTAGAATGAGACTCAAAAACAACGTACATATCATTGTCAAAGTCAGAAACCGCTTCATATTGTCCTTCAACTCCTTCATATTGCTTTGGTTACTGACTTTATTTTCCCCTCTTCAATTCTCCTTATGTATGAAAATAAATTAAATATTTTTCTGCTTTATTTCTTGGCCTCAAAATAATTAGCTATTCCTTTAGCAATGCCATGAGCCACTTGTTCCTGATACCAAGATTGTTGTAGCTTTTTGCGTTCCGCTACATTTGATAAATAACCGACTTCCACGATGACTGCAGGCATAGATGTATTCTTGATAATATAAAAATCCCCAGGTTTAGCAACACGGCGATTCATACCAGAAATTTTCACCAACTCTTGTTGGATATAGGCTGCTAAATCTCTACCTTCTACCGAACTAAAGTGATAAAAGGTTTCCGCCCCTGAAGTACGTGCCCCCACAGTTGAATTAACGTGTATGCTCACAAAAATATCTGCTCTAGCCTCAACCGCTTTGGCAATTCGATAATTTAAATCAATCTGTTTCTTTATGATCCTCCCACGAACGCCGTCTGGTACATAATCTTCATCCTCATCTCGAGTTAACAAAGTGGTAACTCCGCCGGGAACCAAGTAATCCATAACTTTCTTAGCTATCTGGAGATTAATTTCCTTTTCATAAATTCCTTGACTTGTTATTGCCCCAGGATCATATCCCCCATGACCCGCATCTATCATAACGACATGTTTGTCACTTATACTAGAACTAACTGCGGCCGAACCTTGCCAAAAAACCGAAAGTAGTAAAGCCGCCATAACTCCAATGATGAAAAGAGTCGCCATTGATTTAAGCTGTTTTCCAGGAATAACAACCATCTGACGCATGACAATCCTCCGTTCCTTTAGGGCAACACTAGGACAACACCAAAATCACATCATCCCCCGCCTAAAAAATATATGTAATAATGTATCCTATCATTCCCCTTTCTTTTGATGTTCATTTAAAACATCAAAAAAGGAAGCCCCCCAAATCGGTTGCTTCCTTTGATCTAAACCTTGAAACGCTATCAGATTAATTGTTCGCTATTGAACATAAACAACAACTGATCGAACCCCCCATGAAAATGCGGCTTCTACAGAGTTCATGTAAAGATCTACTCTTTTTCCGAGAATTGCTCCTCCAGTATCTAGAGCCCTAGCTGGTCCATAACCCTCGACATAGATCGTCGATCCTAAAGGTATAATATTAGGATCCACTGCTACAACCCCCCACTGTGCAGGAGCACCAGTAGCAGTCGTCCCGCCAGGTATACAATAAGCAGTTGCCGTCATCAAGTAAGCCCGTTGAAAATTGTATTGACTCCCCCCTCGAGAAATAGTGGTTTGAGCCCCTCTGGAAACAATTTGATTAACTGGCGCTGTCACAACCCGCTGACCTAAGATCTCTCGTTGAATTTCTTTTCCATCTTCTAAGGTAAGCTTAACTGTCTGTTCCTGGAGACCATTCGAACCACGATTAATCACTCGATCAGGTAACCCTACCGGGAAATCAGCCGCTTGAGCAATGACTTGATAGGGAACCTCACTCTTCAGCGTATCTACCTGCTCAACTACCCGAACCACCTGGATCTTATCAGCAGGCTTTAACGTTTGATCTAAGGGCAAAGAAACCTTATCCTTGTCCCCAAGAGTAATTCCCAACTTAACAAGCGCCGCTGCAACAGTGCGTGGGGCTAGGTTAGCGTCTATATCCTTACCCCCAACTCGTATATGAATAGGAATCGCTCTGCGTACATTGAGTTCCATATTAGCAACCAAAGCATCTGAGCGTGAAACATTAATTTCGTCGACATCTTTAATTCCTAAACCATAGCGTTGAGATAGATCTGTAAGCGCTTCACCTACGGTCTTCCCTGTTGTCCTTGTCACAAAACTTTGATCATCTACCTTAAGCCGTACGGGGTTACTCCGACTGACCTGAATAGTTAAACCCTTCGTTACTAGGGTATCTCTGGAAGGACTCACTGAATCCTCCTGATAAATCCCTAACCCCGAATGTGCTAAAGCACCTCCCACAGTACCAGAAAGGGTTGTAACCCGTACTGTTTCTCCATCAATCTTAATTAGTAATGTCTTGGCATTAAATATGGCTACAATAGCTACTAATAATAATAAACTAATCGTGGCTAAAACCATTTGTGCTAAACGAGAGGTTCGTACCCAATAAAGCACTCGTATAGGTATCTCCCCGATCATTCTATCCCTCCAATTATTTTAGTTAACTTAAGACCTAAGACCAAAGACCTAGAACCTTTGCCCATAGTTTAACGAATAAATATCTATTTGTCAAAGTTTATTACATTATATTCCATTTAACAAGTACAACTCCACTGGCTTTCTACCCCAATTTACACATTCACGTTCACTTTCTAGGAAAATATCAACCTTATTACCTTTGATATCCCCCCCAGTATCGGCGGCAATCGCATAACCATAACCCTCAATATATACCCGGCTTCCTAGAGGGATTACTCTTGGGTCTACAGCTATTAGTCCAACCCTAGGTGGTACTCCAGTCGCAGTAAGCTCTCCAGTATGAGTATAGGCCGTAGCTTCCACTTGATAAGTTTTAGCTACAGCTAATTTGCTCAAATCAAACTTCTCACCGACAATTGGTTTACTATTACGTTCAATAACCTTAGTCTGGGGAGCCTGTAAATCTAAACGGTAGATAATCTCCTGATTGATCACTGTTCCTGTTTTGCTCGTCTTAATAATCTGACGCTGTAAACCAGGTATTCCATTTTCTTTAACCCGACTAACCCCTGGCGGAAGTGTCCCTGTTTCAACATATTCCGTCGGAAAGTCTATTTGTACCTCTTTAAGTTGATAATCCAGCACAACACTCTCTTTGGTATCCGTTGGAATTAGTTCACTTTGCCCACGCGACATATTACCCTGCCTAGGAAGTTTAAGAACCTGTTGATCTAACTCCAAAACCGCTTGGTTAGCCACCTCCGGCACCTGTATCTTTGCAGTTTGTGCACTAGCTTGAACTTGGGGAATCGTCTTTTCTTGAACAACATCATATCTATTTTGTCCTGGCGTCCAAACATAAGCCCCAATAAGTAAAGTAATGGCTCCGCCAAAATAGGTGCTTAGCGTTTTGGTCGCCCGCCAATAGTCTGAATACGTCGTGATAGGTAACGAATACATAAATTCCCTCCTTTGCTCAACCATATGTCCGAAAAGAAAAAAAAGAACCTTTTTTAAGTTCTTTTAAAAAGTTGGAGGGTGTTATAGGTTAGTGAAGCTGGATATTATAAGTGTTTAAAAAGGCAGTTCATACCCTACAAATACAGTGAACTTTTGGCTAAGATCCGTCAAATTTGTGCAGGCAACCCAGACTTTGGGGCTTGTAAAATTTATTTGGATTTGCAACTTCTCCATGGCTTTACAGGAAGCTATTATCTGATTCTTAAGCCTTGCAGGATGCATCATCTCATGCTCAAGAAAAAACATCATGCCAAAGGAATTAGCAAGGCAGACCCAGTAGCACAAGCTAGTGAAAACCTGATTCAGCAGGATTTCACTTCTTCCTAGACTAAGCAAAAATGGCTTGGGGTTAAAAATGGCGAATCACATGAGAGTAGTACTCTACAAGCCGCTCGGGTTGCTCTCCAGCATTGCCTTAAAATTCCGATAGAAAAGAGCCAGTTATATTGTAACCATACGCTGGTGCTCGGATGCCTAAGAACTTTACCAAAATTACGAGTTTAGGGACTAAACTAAATTTGACAACTCCAATATATATATCTATGTGTGTATGCAATTTGTCAATACCCCAAGCATAGTGTCGCTAATATCTTGTTGACTAATTAATAATCGAAAAAGACGCTAAGCGTCACTAAGTCGGACAAACCTACCGTCTTCCTGCTGCTATTTCCAGACTGTCGCCGTGTGAATTACATTAAGTAAAAAACAAAAAGATAAGCAGAGCTAGCTACAATTGTCAAAATCATAACAGGGAAAGCAATTTTCAAATACTTGCCAAATGTAATCTTATGTCCATGCTCTTCCGCCATTCCTATTGCGATTACATTTGCACTTGCCCCAATAATAGTTCCGTTACCTCCAAGACAAGCACCAAGGGATAAAGCCCACCATATAGGAGTTAAATCCATTCCAGACATTGTTCCCATATCTTTTATTAATGGAATCATGGTTGCTACAAACGGAATATTATCAAGAAATGCCGAAGCTATTGCCGAGACCCATAGTATAGCCAATGTAGTTAAAACAAGGTCACCTTGCGTCAAGTCAATTACATTTTTTGCAAGTATTTTTATTATTCCAGCTTCTTTTATACCACCAACCATAATAAAAAGTCCCACAAAGAAAAATATAGTTTTCCATTCAACTTCGTGGAGTATTTTTTCAGGGCGGATATTGGATATAAAGAGCAACGTAACTGCACCACCTATGGCGATTGTCGCAGACTCATAATGAAAAACACCATGCAGCATAAATCCCATAATTGTTAAGCCTAGAACTAGCATGCTTTTTATAAGAAGCTGGCGGTCTTTTATACATTCTTTTTCATCCATCTCCATTATTTTTGCTTTAGCCTCGGGTGTCGTAACAAGTTTTTTACGGTACATCAACACAAAGATATATGTACTAATAAATAACAGTGGGATAGCAATGGGAGCATCATTTTTTATAAAATCCATAAAGCTTAACCCAACAGAGCTGCCAATCATAATATTCGGTGGATCACCTACCAAGGTGGCAGTGCCGCCGACATTTGAAGCGAAGACCTCAGAAATAATGAATGGCAGAGGATTTATTCGAAGATCTTTTGCGATGCTTAAAGTTACAGGCATTATCAATAAAATTGTAGTAACATTGTCTAACACTGCCGAAAGCAAACCAGTAATGAGTGATAGAAGTATGATGATCTTGATTGGTTCACCTTTTGCGATCTTTACTGTTTTTACTGCCATGTATTCAAAAATGCCAGACCTTTTGGTAATCATTACGATAACCATCATGCTTATTAAAAGCCCTAATGTGTTAAAATCAATTTCTTTAAAGGCATTTTCCTGTGATAAAATTTTTAAAAAAATCATAAGAGACGCCCCCGACATAGCAATAACAGCCCTATCGAATTTATCCCATATTATTAAAATGTATGCAACAATAAAGATTGTACTTGCTACAATTATTTGCGTGTTTGAATGTTCCATTGAAATCCCCCTGCTAATTATAATTTATTCTCTCGTTAAAAAGATTCAGCTTGTAATTGGGTATTAAGTTTTATAAATCGACAAAACAATCATCATTACTACAAATACCACATTAAATCTCCAGTGTATTTGCTCCACCCCCTATTGCATCTCTTTTACACTCCTTTATCACCCTGCTAACAACCTGCTTTAATCAATAATAATTATAAAAAGGATGGGACGTTCGTTTAAACGAGCTTCCCACCCCAAAAGCCTAATCTCTTGAAAGCGATTATAAATCGCCCAACCGAAAACAATATTAATATCTGTCCCAGATAGTATCATGATATTTTGTGAGAGTCAAAGTACATATATGAATTATACATTAAAAAGTCGTTTAGCATTGTTCATAGCCAGCATCGCTATTTCCTCAAGAGGCATTTCTTTTAATTTAGCCATTCGGGCTACCACGTTTCTAACATAGGCGGGTTCATTACGTTTCCCACGATGTGGTTCAGGTGTTAAATAAGGTGAATCAGTCTCAACAATAAACCGATCAAGCGGTATATTCTTAGCTACTTCGGCGGTATGACGAGCATTTTTATAAGTTAGCGGTCCAGCAAAAGAAAGATAAAAACCTTGATTTAATAAGACCTTTGCCATTTCCCAAGACCCTGAATAACAATGAAAGACTCCACCATGTTGCGGGGGATGTTCTTGGACGATGCTCAAAACATCCTCATGAGCCTCACGGTTGTGAATTATAATAGGTAAACCTACTTGATTCGCACATTTGATTTGTTGGATAAACACTTCTTTTTGTTTGTCACGAGGGGAAAGATCCCGATAATAATCCAGACCGATTTCTCCCCAGGCTATAACCTTTGGCATTTTTGCTAATTGCTTTAGGCTATCCCAAGTTTCCAAATAAGTCTCAGCCGCATCATGAGGATGGACACCGATTGCAGCATAGATAAATTCATAGTCCGCTGCCAATTGCACTGAGCGTTGAGATGACGCAAGATCAAAACCCACATTAAGAATACGCGTTATCCCTGAAAGCTTAGCCCTTTCACAAACCTGCACGAAATCATCTTGAAAACGCTGATCATCTAAATGAGCATGTGTATCCCAAATCATTTAACCAGTGCCCCCCCAGGAATATCTTTATTTAAGGCTAGAACTTCTAACATTTCGCCATGCGAAGCAGCCAAGATCATCCCTTGCGAAACAATCCCTCTAAGTTTGGCTGGTTTAAGGTTAGCAATTAAGATGACATGACGATTGATTAAATCCTCGGGAGCATAATGTTGGGCGATACCAGAAACCACCGTCCGTACCTCTCCAGCTAATTCAACTTCTAATTTCAACAGTTTATCTGTCTTCTCTACTCTCTCAGCTTTAAGGATTTTCACCACCCTTAAATCCAGTTTAGCAAAGTCATCCATCCCGATTTCTTCTTTAATAGGCTCAAAACCTGTAGTAGCTATGTCCACAACTTTTTTACTTTCTGGGACTTGAATCGCAGTCTGCTCTTCCGACATTTTATTCTCTCCTTCTAACTCTACCCATTGGGAAATATCGATTCGTGGAAAGATTGGAGCGCCTTTCTGAACTACCTTGCCAGAAAGCAGGATATTCCATTTAGCACTATTTTCCCACACCAACATTTCATCAGTACAATCTAATAACGACCAAAGCTTAGGCGGCAAACCTGGCATAAAAGGTGCACATAAGATTCCTAAGATTCTGATACACTCCACAAAAGTATAAAGCACAGTATTCAGTCTCTCCGCTGAACTCTCTTCCTTAGCCAAATTCCAAGGGGCAGTTTCATCGACATATTTATTACACCGCGCCACAAAACGCCAAATCTGTTCTAAGGCCCCCGCCGGGTCATAAGCCTCCATCCGTTCCTGCACGGCTTCCTTGACTTGAAAGCTCAAAGCTTTAAGTTCTTGCTCCAAAAGTGTGTCTTGAGTGGGTTGCGGAATAACACCCTCCCGATACTTAACAAGCATAGCTAAGCTGCGAGAAATAAAATTCCCCAAATCATTCGCCAAATCACTATTAAAACGCTCCACTAAATTGTCCTCGGAATAAGTTCCATCTGTTCCTACACCAAGTTCACGCAAAAGAAAATATCGAATCGCATCAGAACCATACCTCTTAATCAATTCAAAAGAATCTTGCACATTGCCCCGAGATTTCGAGATTTTTCCGCCTTCTTTACTCAAAAACCAACCATGTCCATAGACAACTTTCGGCAGAGGAACTTCCAAGGCCAGGAGAATGATCGGCCAAATTACCGCATGGAAACGCACAATATCCTTACCCATTAGATGTACGTGAGCTGGCCAATATCTTTTATATTTATCGCCATCAGGATAGCCAAGCGCCGAAATATAATTAATCAGGGCATCAAGCCATACATAAACAACATGCTTCGGATTAAACGGTACCTTAATCCCCCATTTAAAGGTCGTGCGCGAAACACAAAGATCTTCTAGGCCGCCTTCTATAAAACGAATCATTTCATTGCGTCGTGAAATGGGCTGAATGAAATCCGGATGATCTTGGATATATTGAAGTAAAGTATACTGATACTTGGAAAGCCGGAAAAAATAACTTTCTTCCTTTAAGATTTCTGGCTCACGACCGCAATCAGGGTTAGGACATTTGCCGTCCTGAAGTTTACTTTCAGTCCAAAAAGTTTCACAGGGTGTACAGTACCAGCCTTGATACTCAGATTTGTAAATATCCCCTTGCTCATAGAGCTTAGTAAAGATCCCCTGGACAACGCTATGATGCCGTTCCTCTGTTGTCCTGATAAAATCATCATTGGAAATCTCCAATTGCTGCCAAAGTGTTTGGAAACGTTCCACTACCCCATTGACATAATCGTGTGGATCCATATTCTGCGCTTCAGCAGTACGTACAATTTTTTGAGCATTTTCATCAGTACCCGTTAAGAAATAAACATCATTTCCACGTAATCTTTGATAACGAGCTAACGCATCTGCAGCTACAGTTGTATAAGCAGTTCCGATATGTGGACTTGAGTTAGGGTAAAAAATTGGTGTTGTTATGTAATATTTCACCTTGCATCCCCTCTTAATATATATTATAGTTTAGACTGGTTTTTGAAGTAAGATTCACTCTTAATTTTGACTTTCTTGCTCTGCTATTAACTTAATGTTTCGACGATAATAATATCATTTTTTGAAAAATTTAAATACTACAGACTAGTTCAAGACTTCCAAAAACCTATATCATGTTATTTTTAACATGATTCTGCAAACTTATTCAAAACTTTACAATATAACGGTTGACTTTTAATGGAACCGTTGGTATCATAAGTATAAGCATATTTTGTCGAAAGTTGCTGGAAAAGGAGTGTTTACGAAATGATGAAATCAACAGGTATCGTAAGAAAGGTAGACGAGCTAGGGCGCGTTGTACTACCTATCGAGCTTCGTCGGACCCTTGGAATTGCGGAAAAAGATGCATTAGAAATTTACGTAGATCAAGAGAAAATCATTCTCAAAAAGTATGAACCAGCTTGTGTCTTTTGTAGTAATGCTAGCGAGATTCAAATTTTTCATGGTAAAAACGTTTGTAGAGAATGTGCTACTGCCATGGGAGAAACCGTTGGAATTGCTGTTGAATCCTCAGATTCTGAGGCAGCAGTCTAAATAATGCATAATGGACAAGCCTAACCCAGAGCTCTTAATTTCTGGTAGTGCAAAAAACAGCGTTATTTGCACTTACTTAAACAAGTATTTGTCTACCCGAAACCCCTAATCCCTTTGACGAAGGCACTAAGGCCTTCGTCTTTTTTATTAACTCTACTTAACACGGAAGCCAGAAGTCGGAAGTCGTATAGAGGATCGAGATCCTACCGCCTGGTCAAGCGTGACGCTTAATTATGCATTAGAAATTATGCATTAATTTTCCCGTTTGCATAGCAAAGCACTATAAACCTCCCGCTTACTTACCCCATTACGTTTAGCGACTTCCTTCAAGGCGTCCTGCCGACTTAAGCCATGTTCTAGCGCCTCGCACACTTCTCGTTCCCATTCTTGGGGACCACCCGTCTTGATAACCGCTAAGTAAGGCGAAGTAACTATACAGCATTCCCCTCGTGGACAGTTGATTTCAAATTGCCGAACTAACTCCGACAATATTCCCCGATACACGCTTTGATGCAATTTTGTAATTTCCCTAACAACTACGGCAAACCGATCGCCGAAGATCTCTACCATCAACTTGAGCGTTGCTACAAGGCGATGAGGAGCTTCATAGAAAATCTGAGTCATCGGCAGCTCACAGTACTCCTGCAGCCTGCGACGGCATTCTCCAGAATTAGCTGGTAAAAAACCCTGAAAGGCGAAATTACCTTCCGACATTCCTGAAATAACCAGAGCAGTCAAGACCGCACTCGGACCGGGTAATACATCCACCTTGACGTTTTCTAAATAGCACTGACGAATTATTTCACTACCAGGATCAGAAATACCCGGCATCCCTGCATCCGTAATTAAGGCTACAGTTAATCCTGCTTTGAGCTTTAAAATTAATTCTTGTGACTTAGTTTTCTCATTATGTTGATGGTAACTTGTCAGAGGGGTATTGATCCCGTGATGTTGAAGTAATTTTCTTGAATGTCGTGTATCCTCAGCGGCAATAAGATCGACTTGCCGCAAAGTATCGAGGACACGCAAAGTAATGTCTGCCAAATTGCCAATCGGCGTTGCACAGACATAAAGTGTTCCTTCATCAAGCATACGATTCACTCTCTCCGTAGAAAGCCTGCGCAAAATAAGCAGGCCCCTGCTTCTAACGGTTGACCAAAATGAAGGTGACAAACATGAAACCCTTCTTTATAAAGCCGAACTAAATTATCATGACCTACCCCTTCGATCCGTGCGGCGTTAGCAATCACCCGTTCGGTTTCATTCTCCGGCAAAGCATATGATTCTCTCTTTAAGCGAATATTTTCTTCTTCCAGAGACTGGATGTAGGGCCGTAACCTTCGAACTTCCTCCAAAAGAGAAATGAGTTTTTCTTCAACCTCAACGAAGGCTTGCGTGTGCTGGCTCATACTCTCTCACTCTTCCCTCTTGGCTTTTCCGCTCTTCTAGGTTGCGCCCCTTTGCCCTTGAAAACGGGTATATCCTTCATAGCCTGACCTTCTATAATATCAACCTGATCGCCTAAAAAAACAGACCCTTTTCCCAAATCACTTTCTTCTTCATCTAGATTTACACCATCTTTAGCATGATGGTTTCTAGTTCCATTACCAGAATCACTACCACAACTATAACAATCATTTTCGTATTTAAGGCAACACATTAGTCGCCCACAAATACCAGAGATTTTCGTAGGGTTAAGCGAAAGTTTTTGATCCTTAGCCATACGGATCGATACAGGTTCAAAATCTCCTAAAAACGAGGCACAACAGAGAATACGACCACAAGAACCCACGCCACCAATCATTTTGGCTTCATCCCTGACTCCAATCTGGCGCAACTCAATACGGGTTCTAAACACGGCTGCTAAGTCTTTAACCAATTCCCTAAAATCTACTCGGCCATCTGCTGTAAATGAGAAAACAATTTTATTACCATCAAAGGTAAATTCCACGTCGACTAGCTTCATTGGCAAACGATGTTCGATAATTTTCTTTAAACAAACTTGGAAAGCTTCTTTTTCTTTGACCTTATTTTGTTGGAGGATTTGTTCATCTTGTAAACCCGCTTTACGAATAACCTGTTTTAAAGGTAACACAAGATCTTGTTCGTTCACTTGGCGTAACGGAAAGACTAGCTCACCAAATTCAATTCCCCTAGTTGTTTCTACAATCACATTATCCGATTTTACCAGATCTAAATCGCCCGGGGAAAAATAATAAATCTTACCTGCCTGCTTAAACCGAACTCCCACAACTTCAATCACTAAGAGTTCCTCCTTGTTGGAATAATTGCAATGCCAAAACTTCGATAACTAATCTCGGGTTGGCTTGCTGACGTAGTGCCTCGATCGCTCGTCCGGTGGCTAGTAAATGCGTTGCCCAAAATTGCCCCTTCTTAAGTCCTACTTGTACCTGAGCCGCCATAACCTGTAAATAGATTGGGGCTAACTCCTTTTCTAACGGGAAAAGCTGGAAAAGCCCTAAAAAATCCTTCTCTTCAACAGCACTCCAAAACTTATCCAGCCATTCTTTAACTGAGTTAACACCAGCTTTTAAAATAGCCATAGCTAAATCTGGGTTTTGTCCACTAAGTTGGAAGGCTTCAATGGCCTCATCTCGGTCGACTGCTCCCAAATTCTCAAGCCAGTTTTGCTCATTACTCGTCGCAAAGAAGAGACTTTGTGCTCTACTTCTCAGAGTAGGTAAAATTCCTTCCGCATTCTCAGCACTCAGGATAATTAGAGTTCTCTCAGGAGGTTCTTCAGCAACCTTCAATAAAGCATTGCCAGCTGGAATTGTTAAAAAATCCGCCTTTTCAATCAAGAAAACTTTATAATTTGCTTCATAGTGTTTACGGTACACCTGTTCTTGCCAAGCTAAAATTTGTTCTATCCCAATGCTAGTCTTTATCGGTTCTAATTTTAAGACATCTGGATGATTACCCGAACGAATCTTAAGACACGCTGAACATTGTTGACAGGGTCCTGAAGGCAAAAGACCTTGGCAGTTCAAAACTTGAGCTAACCGCAATCCAGTATCCAGCCTATCCTTTGCACTACCACCATGAAAAAGTAAGAGATGCGCTATTTTTTTATTAAAGGCTGTTTTCTCAAGGAGCGTTAACGTTAGATTAGACCCCATTATTTCACCCCTAATAACTTTCCCATCTGACTTGAACAATCACCACAAACTTAGTCTCCCTACATTATGCATTATGAATTAGTTCCTCAACCACCCAGATTACTCCACTTTTAGAGCCCTCCCAGCCTTGCCAATTGCCCTGAACCCGAGCCAAAAGGATTTCTACGATTTCAGGTGTAATCTCTTCACCCATAACAATTAGAGGGATTCCCGGTGGATAAGGTGAAATAGTTTCCGCGGCAATAAAACCAGAACTCTTTGTAATAGAAATTTGTCTCCTTCGAGCAAAAAAGGCTTCCCTTGGTGTCATTCGTTGAACCGGATTGGGATAAATCCTTAGACTCGCCTCTTCTCTAGCTTTAAAACCCATTGACCGTTCCCCTAAAGGCGAATTAGCTAAACTATGTAAACTTTTAGTTAACTCCTTAATATCCTCAGGGGTATTACCAATACCTAAAACGAATAAAATATTTTCCTGATCCCATAATTCTGGTTCAATACCATGATTTCCCCTCAAATAGTTAACACAATCTGGAGCTGAGTGCCCTAATGATCTCGTATTAACAAGAATCTTTGACCAATCCACCTGTTCAATTCCATAAGTTCCGACATCTCTCTGATCAAGAATACGAATAGAACTCCCAACCTTAGCATGGAGTTCCTCCACTCCTTCATGCAAAGCTTCCCAACGTTCATTAGCTAGAGCAAACTCCCCGGCCATTTCTAACGAAGCCATTAACAAATAACTTGGACTCGAAGACTGAAGCATGGCTAAACTCTGTGTCAGTTTAGCACGACAAACATTTTTTCCTTGAACATGCAACATTGCCGCCTGGGTTAAGGCACTCAAAGTTTTGTGCGTACTGTGTAGAACCAGATCTGCACCAAGAACTAAAGCACTCGGTGGAAACAATGCTCCCAGATAGTGCGAACCGTGAGCCTGATCTACTAAGATAGGCCTCGTGACTCCCCGCTTATTTCGGTCATCAATTAGCACCCTTAAATCTGATGTCGTCCCATAATAACTAGGATAAGTGATATGACAAGCAATAATAGTTTCCCAGTTTATCTCTTCGATGCTAACCTCTAAACCTAAAGGCAAATTAAACTCTGGGTGAATAATCGGGGCCAGATATTCTGGAGTTAACCCTGTTAAAACCAGAGCAGACATGACTGAGCAATGCGTTTGACGACCAACAAGAACTTTTTTACCCACAGTTACATCGCCAAGTGCCATAAACATAGCCTGATTACCAACAGTGCCTCCGTTAACCAAGAAAAAACTTTCCTCAGCTCCAAAAATCACCGCTGCTCTTCTTTGCGCTTGAGCAATGATTCCAGAAGCAGAAGTCAGTTGATCAAGCCCCGGCAATTCAGTCAAGTCAAAATTCGGGAAATTCAAACCATGAAAAAACTCCTGCCGTCCCTTATGCCCAGGAGTATGAAAAGAACGAAATCCTCGTTGACAATAGCTTTGCAAACCCTCTCCCAATGCCGACATAGGCCAACCTCCTCGCCATTGGGCATTTCCATTTCATTTTATCATATTTTTACTGAGATTGCACCATACTCGAGGCTCGATGCTCGATGCGCGAAATTAGATATTCATGGTTCGATGCTCTAAATCATTATGAATTGTGCATTATGCATTACTTTCGCTGGCCCTTCAAATATAGCCTTGCGAATATAGGCTAAAATAATCTGATATTCCGCAGTGTCGATTTCCGCAGTTAAAATCTCCAGCTCACATTTGGAACAGAAAAACTTTCCTCGGATACGAAACCCATCGTACAAACCAAGTTCTGGAACCTGCTCACAGTGATGACAGACAGGATAAATATTCCCTTCCATGAGAACCCTCCTCAAAATACCCTCAGTCTCTTGCTTAGCTTATGCATACACATTCCCAAGCTCAAGTGACCTACTACTTATTATTGCCCTGTACCTTCGGGATTAGTCGGAGGATTGAACGATGAACCGCCACTTTCCCATATAAAATTAATACTTACTGTTACGGGAAAGTTCGGTAACAGCTGCTGCCATTGATCCTTTATTTCTTTCCAATATTGCGGCTTACGCTCCTCGATCTTCCGTCCAAGACCTAAAAAATCTAAGCCTAACTCACGGCTTCTCTGCAGAGCAGCCTCACATTCATCCTTAACCAAATTATTTAAAGCAGCTGAATCTTTAAGCGCTTTAAAGTACTCCTCTGGTGAGCGTTTTTGTTGTTCCATAGACAGTTCATCTAAATCATTAACAATTTTGATTTCATAGTGAATTCCGAGTTTGCCCTCATTATTTTCTAGCTTCCAATTGGTCTTTGTTTTTGTCACTCGACTACTTATAAAAAAGTTTTCCTGCTCGGCACTTGTCTTTGCACTTAAAAAACGGTTTTTGACCTCATCATTTAACCACATAAAACCTTTTGTTTCTTGATCCGTAAGTATCGCCTTAAGTTTATCTCCCTTAAATACCCCCATTCCAGCTAAACGAAGCTCTTCGGGCTTTTCCCCGCCTTTAGTTTCATATTCAATACCCTCTTCACCTGATGTTAATCCATAAGCTAACGGCATAACCTGTGCCGTACTTACATTTCCTAATGAAGTTAAATAATGCCCGAGGCGCACTTTAGGAGAGGTCGATGACATACCTCCTTTCTCGATATCATCTAAAAGCGTCAGCGAAACAAGTTTGTCTGTACGTAGTTTAATATTTAATAAGTCCTTGGCCTTTTCCTTAGCCAGTACTAAATACGTCGTTCGGCGGAATTCATAATATCTCTGAAAGAAATCTAGGACGGGATTTATTCCGTCCCTGGCTGCACTGTCTCCCAAAACGATGACTTTAGTAGTACCAACAAACGGCTGTCTAGAAATAATTTTATAAATCTGCTCAGCAGTATCCCGCATGCTCAATCCTTCAACACTAAGCGTATAGTTCTGAACGCCGCCCCCGCCTTCCCCAGCTTTTTTGGGCAGACCTATTTGGTAAGTAACCAGATAGGCTCCTGGCTTACTGCCACTATCTATACCAATCCCAAATACGAAGCCTAAGGACTCAACTTCTTGTTTTCCCCAACAACCGCTAAGGGGTATGACTAGTATAATAAGTATCAGAAGATGCCAAACCCTTCGCCTTATCATGTCTTTGAGACCCTCCTCCGCCAACGTTCCACTAGCCAAAGTAAGGGAATCCACGCTAAGCCAAAAGGAAATACAAAATAATCATAGATCACTCCAAGTTCTAAGTGCACCTGTGTTCCACCGTTTTGGAACATAGCAAGCATCAAAATAACCAGGCTGACACCCAAATATAACAGGAACTTTTTCTTAAAACCAAAGATATATTGTAAACCCCAAATAATTACATTAAACATGGCTGTAATTTTGAGAACCGCTGCACCCAACCAAAAACCCAAAAAAACAGATTCTATACCCGCTATCGTGTTGGCTATCTCAATCATTTTCCCCAAGGACAAGAGCCCTAAGTTAAGACGAGCTGCCTCCACCGGGCCAAAGACCATAATTTCCGCAAGCGTGACTAGGGTTAAGAGCGTTCCCACCAAGATAACCGCCCGCCAAAGTCCACTCTTAAGCTTATCCTGTTCGCCCGTCGGCAAAAACGGGAGCACCCCTGCTAAGAAAAGGATATAGGGCATACTTCTAGGTAGTGTTTTAAACGTCCCGATGAGAACAGGCTTAAACCCATTAGCTAAAACAGGGTAAAATTCATCCCATTCAAAACGTGGTATTGAGAGAATTAAGGTAATTACCAAACCAACTACAACAATGGGTACGGTAAATTCACTAAATCGTGCTAATACTTCTATGCCTGCCCATGCTAAAGCAATAATCAGTAACATTACTCCCGTGGTTAAGATAGACTTAGGCATAAGCGGCATGATCATCCGTTTATATGTATCGACCTCGCGCGCTACTAGCAAAGCAGTATAATAGCATGGAATCAAAGTATAATAAACGGCAATAGCAATGCCGACCCATTTCCCAAATACTTTTCCAGATATTTGCAAAAGATTTTGTCCCGGATAACTTCGCATAAAGGAAAGCACCATTAATCCCCAAGGGATAGCAATAAGATATCCGGGCATAACTGACCACCAGCCGTCCCGACCAGCTACTCCGGCAAGCATTTGGACGATGGGCAAAAAAGTTGTACCCAGTAGAACCCCGAAACTCAAGATTATAAACTGATGATAGGAGATCCTTTCAGTCATTTTTTCCTCCCTGATTTAGGTTCATCAGTGTCGATTAAATTCGGTCTGCGCTTTTGAGCCCAAATCGGCGCTGTAACAAAAACATCTTGTAAAAGTGCTCGGATGCGTAGTGGCGCGACAGGGCTAAAATAGGGAACGCCAAAACTGCGCAAACTTAAAACATGGATTAATAAACCATATAACACGACTGAAACTCCAAAAAAGCCTGTAATACCAGCTATTATTGTAAGAGGAATTCGGATTAGCCGTACCGCAATAGCCATATCGTAAGCAGGGATGGCATAACTTGATACGGCAGTTATGCCAACAATGATGACCATGATTGGGCTAACTAAACTGGCCTTAACCGCTGCATCCCCAATAACAAGTGCTCCAACAATCCCAATAGTTTGGCCGATAGGTTTAGGTAACCGCAACCCTGCTTCTTGAAGGATCTCTAAAATGATGATCATTAACAAAGCTTCCATAAGCGCTGGAAATGGAACACCTTCCCGACCTGCCGCAATACTCAGAGCTATGGAAGTAGGGAGGATCTCCTGGTGAAAAGTTGTCGCAGCTATGTACACGCTCGGAGCCAACAAAGCAATACCAACCCCAACATAACGGATAAAACGAACCAAGATCATAATCATAGCTCGCTCGTAGTAATCCTCACTCACTTGCAGAAATTGCCAGAATACAGTTGGCACAGTTAAGGCTATTGGCGTCCCATCCACTAAAATTCCAACTTTCCCTTCCAAAAGTTCAGCGGCTAAACCATCTGGGCGCTCAGTATAAGCAACTTGAGGAAAAGGTGAATAGGGATTATCCTCGATCATTTCCTCCAAATATGCTGACTCCAATACACCGTCTATTTTAATCCGGCTTAAACGCTTAAATACCTCGGAGACGACATCGGGACTGGCAATGTTTTCTATATATGTTACAACTACATCTGTTCTTGTCATATCACCAATTTTTAGCGAGACCAAGCGGAGGGAGGGATGTTTGATTTTACGCCGTAGCAAGGAGGTATTAATACGTAAGGTTTCCGAAAAACCCTCGCGCGGTCCCCTTACAACTGTCTCCGTTTCCGGTTCTGTTACTCCTCGGTTTACCCAGCCACGAGCTCCTATGACTAAAGCTTCCTGAGTTTGGGCAAAAAACAAGACTGCGTCCCCTGATAAAATAGCATCAATAGCTTCGCCCAACTGGGTAATTTTTTTAATTTCGTTAGCCGGTGCCAAACTTTGCTCAACTGTCTCTAAGGCTGTCTTCAGGGTCATCTGCGTTAATTCTGGACGCCCTGCTGAATCAACCATCAGAGCTTTCAAGACGAATTGATCCAATAATTGTTTATCTACCAATCCATCTACCATAATCAACGTACAAGGTACTGCCTCTTTGCCCTGAATATTAAAATCTCTGAAAATAACATCGCTGCTTTTAGACAAGACCTCACGTATTCGACTTGAAGAAAGCGGTTGCAACCATTCTTGTTCAATCTGGGTAGGGTCATGTTCACGAATACTACGTTGATTCTTCTCACGTATCGTTAATTCTTTAAACATCTTTAGCCAACTACGCAAAACGGCTCCTCCCATAACAATGCATAATTCATAATTCATAATGCATAATTCTAAATTCATATTTTCACTACGCGATATGCCTTATTCTGTCCTTTCCCTGCTTGGTTATGCGTTCTCCTTTCATCGTAATGACGCATTGCGTTTTTCCTACTTGCAAAAACAGCATAGGGGTTGTAAGTTATGGAATAGCAAAAACGGCCAGGATCCTTTTAATAAGGTCCCAACCGCTTAGCTTATCAGTCTATTCTATTTCTTTGTTTGTTTAACTACAGTAATAGCTGCGTCTGGGCAAACAAGTTCACACATATTACAAGCAGTACAGGGAATTTCTTCTTTCACATGTGGCGCCGGTGTCCCGTAAACCCCTAGATTCGCAGACCATTCCAAAGTCTTAACCGGGCATTTTTCTATACACAACCCGCAGCCTTTACAAAGACGCGGAAAAACAGTCCAGATTGCCTTAGGTCCCCCAATCGTAATCGCCTTATTCTTTAAGGACACAATAGTTCCTCCCTTCTTAAGCAGACACTAAAATTTGTTTACTACGCTTTATTTCCCGGCAAGAAGCCCCCGAACTAACTCCGCGCCTCTTTCTAAAGCTTTATAGTTTTGTTCGCGCAACTTCGGATTTTGCTCAAATTTATAGCCAAGTTTCTTTTCCAAAGCCTTTTTAGCATCGTCTAAACTAAGTACCCCCGTGGCTTCTAGAGTTGCCCCTAAAATTACCACGTTGAAAACTCGAGGATGCAACTCCTCTTTCGAAATCCTTAAGGCAGGGATCGCTAACACCTTTGCACCATTCGTTGGCAGTGATTCCTCAATTCCTTCTATGGAAGCATCATAAATAAAGATAGTCTTAGGTCCGACATATTGTTGGGTTCGTACGACTGCCCTATCACTCAAGGCAATCACGATATCTCCAATCTCGAATTTAGGTGCTCCAATACGTTCATCAGAAATCTGACAAAATGCAATGGATACTCCACCACGTTGTTCAACACCGAAGTTGGGAATATAAAGAGCCTCTTTACCCTCATCATTAGCTGCATTGGTCATAATTTGAGCAACAGATTGAACTCCTTGCCCGCCTTCTCCGGCCAAAGCAATTTTCACGACTTTTGCCATTGATCTACCCCTCCTTCTTCTCCGGCACTTTAATTTCGCCGACTTTAAAGAATTTGGTCATTTCCTTCTCTACGAAATTCCAAGTATCTTTGGCATTAGTGCTCCAGTTCGTCGGACAAGTCGACAAAATCTCAACAAAGGAAAAACCGTTTCCAGCGATTTGGTTTTCTAAAGCACGCTTTATAAAAGTTGTCATTTGACGAACATTAGCTACGGTACCCCGTGCTACATATGCTCCTTCACGAGCAATAGCGGCAACCATTTCCGGCCCTTGCATTGGATAACCAGTAGTTTCTGGGTCACGGCCATAGGGTGACGTCTCTGTCTTCATCCCTGGAAGCGTGGTTGGAGCCATCTGTCCACCAGTCATACCATAGTTACAATTATTGACCAGAATCGCTGTAATTTTCTCATTTCTAGCTGCAGCATTGACTAAGTGTTGTGAACCAATGGCATAGCCACCGCCATCACCCATATAGGCAATTCCAATTAGTTCGGGACGAGCACGTTTAATCCCAGTGATCACTGGATTGGTACGGCCATGATGAGTTTGGACAGTATCAACATTAAAGAAATCCCAAGCTAAAAGGGAACAACCAATATCACACCCAAACACTACTTTATCTTGAATACCAAGTTCGTCGATAGCTTTCCCCAAAGCCTTTAACACTAGACCATGTCCACAACCGGGACAAAACTTATGAGGCTTGGTTTCTTGACGCCAAGATTTAGGCATTGCTAATTCAACTGACACGTTAATACCCCCTTCCTTCATTGACTCTTATAATAAGCCTCTAACTTTTTCGACAATTTCTTCCGTTGTAATACCGAGACCAGGCTTTAATAAAGTTTCAATGGGCAACAGTGTAACACCATAAAGACTCTGCTTAACTAACTTCAGAAGTTGTCCTTCGGCAGATTCAACCACAAACAGACGTTTCGCTCCGGTTATCGCTTTCGCGATGGCAGCATCGGGGAAGGGGCGCAGGGTGATCGGACGGAAATAACCCACTTTTAGTCCTTCTGCCCGCAATTCTCGCACGGCCATTTTCGAGGAGCGGCTAACTACCCCATGAGAAACAACAATAATATCTGCATCCTGACAATCAAATTCCTCATGCTCCACAATTTCTGGGGTTATACGGTCATACTCTGCTTGATAACTCTTCACAACAGCATAAAGTTCTTCTTCTGTATTAAAGGTATTGCGCATATGGGAAGGCTTGCGATCCACGCCCGGCATTCCAGCAAGACCTACCAAAGGTTCAGTCGGAACCATCGTTATTCCTCTGCTCTCAGGGTCATAAATCGTCAGCGATTCCCGCATTTTAGCTTGGTAGCCATCACCCAGAATAAAGGTCGGAAAACGGTATTTCCAAGCAATGTTAAACGCCTTAATCGTATAGTCAAATAGATCTTGGTGGGTCGCTGTTGAATAGACGATCCTGTGCCCTTCGCCATTGCCACCATAAGTAGTCAGGGTAACTTCTTGTTGGGAATAAATCACAGTTGCCGTTGACGGCCCCCCACGTTGTTGAATCGCCATTACTGTAGGAATTCTCATCATTTCGGCCATCGAGATAGATTCTTGCATCAGAACATTTCCCGGTCCCCCGGTTGCTGTAAACGCCCTTGCCCCAGAAAGACAGCCACCTATCGTGGTAAATCCAGCAGAAATTTCATCTTCTGTTTGCAGAAATTTCTTGTCGAATTTGGGTCCTAGGCGTGTCCAATAATGCATGATCTCGTTCTGTGGCGTAATAGGATAACCATACATAATATCAGCTTGAGCAGCCAAAGCTGCCCAGGCAACAACTTCGTTACCCGTCATGAACGCCCGCTTTTCCCCTTCAATCGGTTTGTCTGCCATTTTAAGTATACACCTCCTATATGTTTTAAAACGCTGTAATAAAGGGTTTTAACCCGTCTTACCAAAAAGCCCGAGGCATAAACCGCTGCAAATATCGTACGGGATGCCCCAACCCGTCCGTTTGACCCAACCCCTCACGAAAACGCTCATCAGCAGACGTGGCGATCACCGGCAACCCCAATGTTTCGCCTACTTTAGTGACTATGACGGCACCTTCCTGAATATAATCTATTGTTGTATCTTCACCAAGATGCGAATTATTAACCAACCCATGTATGGGACCAAGCTCTCGAACATACTCCAACATATCCTTAAACGTGCCCGTCATAGGACGCCCAAGGTTAAGAACAGCCAGAATCTGTAATCTGGGTTCTTCCCAAGCTCCCTCTATTAAATTGAGGGTCTTCGCTCCTTGAACACCATAGCCGATATCCATGATCACACTTCCGGAACGTCTTAATACCCAACGCATATCCGGACGAATTACGGATCCTGCTTCACCTAACCCCAAAGTTTCAGCTGTTTCCCAAGCGACCACATCTAGACCTAAGCCGATTAATTCTTTCTTAATTGGCCGAAGTGTGTAAACAGGTTCAACAGTATCTAAATCAACGATCGTCACCGGTCGTTCTACATCAGATAGCCTCAATAAATCCAAGGCCCGATTGATCGCACATTCAGTCTTTCCACTCGCATACTCACCAACATAGGCCTCGATAATCCTTTGCAGGGACTTACACCTCTCTCCAATTCGATCTTACATGGGCTATCCTTATTTTCAGCTCCTATCCACTAAGGATAGTCTAGAACTAAAACTAAAAACAGAATTAGGGAACTATTGTTAGATAGTTCCCTCTCAATATGTTCAGTATACCTGCGCATATTTATTTGGTCAACAAATATTCAATAGAAATACAATATTCATTAAATTTTTACTCAATATAAGTCCAATTATATAACTAAGCGGAAAGGAAGGGACGGTTCGGTTACTTCTTCTTTTAGATACCTAAGACTTGTAAGGCTGTTAAGACAAGCACACCTGGAAAACCCATCAATCCCACAATTGCGATCGTAAAATAGTTAATCGGAATTACAATACCAAGAACACTCAAAAGCAAATCAACCAACCAGAGACCCACTATACCACCCAATACGTGAATTAAGGCCTTTAGCAAAAACCTCGGTCGACTTAAAGAGGATCTTACGACTAATCCTAATAATAAGACCAATAACCCTAGAAAAACAAAGGTCATGTTTTTTACCTCCTTGTCCAACTAGTCAATAATATGCACGAGTTGAACAAGGCAGAACAGCAATCGATTAGATCGTTCTTCTGCCCTCTAAGGCACGAGCAATGGTGACCTCGTCAGCATATTCCAAATCTCCTCCGACTGGGAGACCATGAGCAAGGCGGGTAACCTTTATCCCCAGAGGTTTAAGCAGTTTAGAAAGATATAACGCCGTCGCTTCCCCTTCAACCGTCGGATTCAAGGCCATAATGACTTCTTGTACTCCCTCGAGCCTAGGTAATAATTTTGCAATGGTTAATTGATCAGGGCCTACTCCTTCCATTGGGGAAAGTATACCATGCAGCACATGATAAAGCCCCTTAAATTCTCCAGTCTTCTCTAGAGATACGACATCACGGGGATGCTCTACCACACATATTAAGCTCTGATCTCGTCGAGTACTCTGACATAGTACACAAGGATCTTTATCTGTGAAATTACAACAAATTGTACATTCTCGAATACCATTTTTAGCTGTCACTATAGCTTTAGCTAAATTATCAGCGATCTGGGGTTGTTGAAGAAGATAAAAAGCTAATCGCCCCGCCGTTTTCGGTCCTATGCCAGGCAC
>JBAQMG010000014.1:0-46177 GCA_049302575.1 Desulfitobacteriaceae bacterium
GAAGAGGTGATAGAAAGTGGAACAAGAACTAATGCTACAAGAAAAAATCCAACAACTTTGTAATAGTGTAGGGGAGAGTAATTTTGGAGATGTAATGGTTGTTGGTGGAGGGATCAGCGGTATTCAGGCCTCACTTGATCTGGCTACTGCTGGTTATAAGGTTTACCTGATTGACAAGGCGCCAAGCATTGGGGGTCATATGGCCCAGCTTGACAAGACCTTTCCCACCAATGACTGCTCCAGTTGAATACTCAACCCCAAACTGGTCGAGGTCGACCGGCAGCCGAATATTGAGGTCCTAACCTATACTGAAGTTGACAATGTAGAAGGGGAAGCGGGAAACTTCAAAGTAACTCTGATTAAAAAGCCCAAATACGTCGACGAGAGCAAATGCACGGGTTGTACAGTCTGTGTAGAATACTGCCCAGTTAAGTATCCTGATCAATTTAATCAGGACATATCGCAAAATAAAGCCATCCATATCTACTTCACTCAAGCAATTCCGCTTGCCACTTATATTGATGAAAGCTGTACTTACCTTAAAGATAAGAAATGTACTATTTGCCAAGCAGTCTGCAAGACTGGTGCCATAGATTTTAATCAAACGGCGGAGAAGATAGAAGTAAATGTAGGGGCGATAGTTCTGTCTCCTGGACTTGAACCGTTTGATCCAAAGCTTCGGAATGACTTTGGCTACGGAAAGTTTGAGAACGTTGTAACCAGTCTTGATTATGAACGGATATTAAGTCCCTCGGGACCATATGAAGGACAGATACTGCGTGCTTCCGATAAAAAGCATCCCCATAAAATAGCTTGGATTCAATGTGTCGGTTCCCGACAGGTAAACCCAGCAGGAGGCAATAGCTATTGTTCAGCCGTCTGCTGTACGTATACCCAGAAACAGGTGATTCTGACCAAGGAACATGCCGATGAGACCGAGTGCACCGTATTCCATAACGATATTCGTTCCTATAACAAGGATTTAGAGCGATACTACCAAAGAGCAGAGAACCTTTCAGGGGTTCGATTTATCAGAAGCTACGTATCAATCGGCAGAGAGATCCCAGGCAGCAAGAATGTAACGATCAGATATGCCACTGCCGATGATGGAGTAAAAGAAGAAGAATTCGATCTGGTGGTCTTATCAGTTGGTTTAAATCCTCCTTCTGGTTATGAAAAACTGGCCAATAAGTTCGGCATTGAGCTCAATTCACACGGATTCTGTAAAACAATCCCGGCCAATCCTATGGAGGCCTCAAGACCGGGAATCTTTGTAAGCGGGGGCTTCCAGGGTCCGACAGATATTCCTGAGGCGGTTTATACCGCCAGTGGAGCGGGCTCGCAATGTGGTGAACTTCTTGACTACAGGCGAGGGAAGCTGTCTAAAGAAAGGATATATCCGCCGGAAAGGGATGTTTCCCAAGAGGAGCCAAAGGTAGGCGTCTTTGTCTGTCATTGTGGGGCTAATATCTCAAGGATAGTAAGTGTTCCTTCCACAGTTGAATATGCCTTAAGCTTACCCAATGTTGTCTACGCTCAGGAACAGCTATTTTCCTGTGCAACTAATTCTGCCAAAGAAATAGCCGATATGGCCAAGGAAAAAGGGCTTAATCGATTGGTTGTCGCTGCTTGCTCTCCTAGGACTCTAGAACCATTATTTCGGGACACCCTTCGGGAGGCGGGAATTAATCAATATTACCTAGATATGGCTAATATTCGAGAACATTGTTCTTGGGTTCATGCGAAAGAAAAGGAAGAAGCTACCCAAAAGGCTAAGGATATAATTCGGATGTCGGTAGCCCGAGTTTGCCATTTGGAGGCTCTGCAGGAATTTGCTTTGCCCGTCAACAGTAAGGCCTTAGTGGTCGGAGGAGGCCTGGCTGGTATGACCAGTGCTCTGAGCGTGGCCAACCAGGGGCATGAGGTTTACCTAGTGGAAAAGGCTACTGACCTAGGGGGAATAGCGCGCAGAATCCATTACACTTTGGAAGGACTGGATGTTCAGGCATATTTGGCTGATCTTATGCGCAAGGTTTATCAGCACCGCTTAATCCATGTATATACTGACGCTACCATCACAGAAGCTGGCGGGTATGTGGGGAATTTCGTAACCAAGGTGAAGTATGATGGCAGGGTCACAGAGATAAAACATGGTGCAACCATTCTCGCTACAGGTGCTGAGGTATACCAACCTACAGAGTACCTTTATGGTGAAGATGCTAGAGTAATGACCCACCTAGAGTTGGAGGCTCAAATTGCCCAAGGAGAAGAAAAGCTGCTTAACTCTCAAACTTTGGTGATGATCCAATGCGTAGGTTGCAGAAATGAAGACAGAAATTACTGTAGTCGGATATGTTGCAGCGAGTCGATTAAGAACTCCCTGAAGCTCAAAGAGCTGAACCCCCAGATGGACATCTATATTCTCTTTCGGGATATCAGAATGTATGGGTTAAAAGAAGATTATTACCGAGAAGCGGCAAGTAAGGATGTAAAATTCATCCGCTATGAGCCAGATGATAAACCGCAGGTGGAAGCAGTTGTGGAGGAAGGTCGTCCTGTCTTAAGGGTTACCGTGACCGATCCTATTTTAGGTAAGAAGCTTGAATTAGATGCAGATGCACTCGTTTTAGCGGCTGCCATTATTCCATCAAAGGGAAGTCAGGAAGCAACTCAATTGTTCAAGGTAACTACTAGTTTAGATGGTTTCTTCAAAGAAGCCCATGTCAAATTAAAGCCTGTTGAGTTTAGTGTAGATGGTGTTTATCTTTGTGGAATGGCTCACTATCCCAAGCTTATATCGGAAACGGTTAGCCAGGCTTATGGAGCTGCCGGGCGAGTCTTGACTTTACTCTCGCATGATACAGTCGTAGCCTCTGGCGCTGTTTGCGAGGTTAATGAGAGAAAGTGTATTGGGTGTGGGGAATGTATCTCAGCTTGTACGTATGGTGCCATAGAGTTTCATGAGACGCGACTAGGAAAAAAGGCCGTGGTTAATCCCGTTCTCTGTAAAGGAGATGGCCTTTGTAACGCAAAGTGTCCAACCGGGGCTATTTCACTAAAGCACTTTACCGATGATGAGATCTTGAGCCAAATTGACGCGGCGGTTTAAGGTTTGTAGAAATCAGATAGTGAACAAAGCCGGGATTACTAAGAAAGGAGGTGAGAACGAATGAGTACAGGACTTCAATTTAAACCGAAAATATTAGGTTTTGTCTGCAATTGGTGAGTATACGGGGCTGCTGACCTAGCTGGCGTGTCCAGACTACAATATACAACTGAAAGTAGGCTTATTCGCGTCATGTGTTCTGGTAGAGTCGACCTGTCATTTGTACTCAGAGCCTTCTCTAATGGAATGGATGCGGTGTTTATCGGTGGTTGCCATTTTAATGATTGTAATTATGGTACTCAGGGAAATTACCATGCTCTAAACATGGTACTGCTATGTAAGAAAATAATGGAGCACATCGGGCTGAATCCGGAAAGGTTAAGGATCGAAACTATGTCCGCCGGGGAAGGAAACCTTTTTGCGGAAATTATGAATGACTTTGGCAGCAGGGTGAAGGAGTTAGGACCTCTCGGCAAAGGCGAAGGAATAGACGAAAATGCTTTAAAGTCCAAACTAGCAGAAATCGCAAAGCTAGTCCCCTACATTAAGCTGGTGAAACGGGAAAAACTGTCGTCACGCCTTCAGAATATAGAGGAATATAATGAACTTTTCACCAGTGACGAGATAGACGGGTTATTTCGTGAAGCAATCTCGTACTATATTGAGCCGGATAAGTGTCAGGCCTGTATGATATGTTCTAAGAGATGCCCTGTAGAGGCGATTATCGGTGGCAAGAACCTGATTCATGTAATTGATCAGGAGAAATGCATAAAATGCGGAACTTGCTTTGAAGTTTGCCCTCCACGCTTTGGTTCGGTGAAGAAGATTCCTGGTGAGCCTGTTCCAGCTCCTATCCCTGAAGAAGCGAGAGCCATAGTAAGAGGGAGTAAAGGAGAATAAGCTGCTTTGATGCCCAACCAATCAGGACTGGGTGTCTTGACAAGGAGATCCAGTAGATACAAAATAGATCTACTGGATCCTTTTGTTTTTTAACGGAGCATGACTTATTCGCTTTTTTTTGAAAGTATCAAATCTTAACATTAGCTTAACAATCCTTTCGCTAGGATTTGATACAATACTTTTCGGACAAGTATAGTAATAATTTTAGTTGGAGGTTTTGGAATGTTTGGTTTTGTACAAAAAATGTTAGGTTTAGTACATAAAGAAGATAAGTTCTATCAACTATACCAACAAGGCACTGAAGTGGTCTGTGTGACGGTAAAGAAACTGGAAAGTATCATGCAACTTAGTTGTGTCTCGGTTGAGGATGCCGAGGAGATGCATCGCCTAGAACATGAGGCGGACGATATTACAACTCAGATTATCGATAGGCTTAACTCAACGTTTATAACCCCTTTAGATCGTGAGGATATCTATACTTTAGCGCAAGTTCTGGATGATATTGTGGATTTCGCCCAGGGGACAGTGGAAAGAATGTTGCTTTATCGAACTGGAAAACCTTCTTTAGGTGCCCAAGAGCTAGCACGCTTATGTGGTTTGGCTGCTGAACAAGTTCGTAAAGCCTTTTGTGGATTGAACAATATTCATTTTAAAAAAGCACAGATTTTGGCAGCAACGGAGGAAATTTATCACTTAGAGAGTGCTGGAGATAAAGTTTATCGTCAAGAAGTGGCCCGTTTGTTTGAACATGAAACGGATCCGATTGAAATTATCAAGTGGAAAGAAATCCTCGAACATATTGAAACAGTCTTGGATCATTGTGAGAAGATTGCCGATCTGCTCAAGGGAGTGGTATTGAAGTATGACTAATGTAGGGGTGTTGCTGGTTATTGTCGTGTTTTGTGGGTTAGCCTTCGATTATATCAACGGTTTTCACGATACAGCTAATGCAATTGCGACGAGTGTCTCAACACGGGCTTTGACTCCTAAACGCGCTATTGTTGTAGCGGCAACTTTCAATTTTATTGGGGCTTTGTATAGTACTGGGGTAGCCCAAACCATTGCTAAAGATATTGTCTCTCAAAAAATCGTAACCCAAGAAGTGATTATAGCAGCCTTACTTGGAGCAATAACTTGGAATTTGATAACCTGGTATTTGGGAATTCCAAGTAGTTCTTCTCATGCTATTATCGGGGGAATGATTGGTTCGGCCGTGACCAAAGCGGGTTTTTCAGTCTTGCATTGGCAAGGTTTGGGTAAGATTATTGCTGCTCTGGTGATTTCGCCAATCATGGGCATTATCTTAGGTTTTATTATTATGAAGGTGCTTTTGTTAATCTTTGGTCGATTCTCACCTTCTAAGGTTAATCACGGTTTTCGTAAACTGCAAATACTTTCTGCGGCATTGTTGTCTTTTAATCATGGTTCAAATGATGCGCAAAAGTCGATGGGAATTATTACGATGGCTTTGATAGCTGGGGGAGTACAGGCAAGTACTGATCTAACCCCGCATCTATGGGTAAAGATGGCCTGCGCGTTGGCTATGGCTGCGGGAACGGCGGCTGGTGGTTGGAAAATTATCCGGACGATGGGCGGGAAAATATTTAAACTTGAGCCAATTAATGGTTTCGCGGCCGATTTGAGTTCTTCAACGGTAATCTGGGCGGCTACGGTGTTTCCAGGACTACATCTTCCAGTTTCAACGACTCATGTAGTTTCTGGATCTATTATGGGTGTTGGTAGTGCCAAACGAGTTTCGGCAGTACGTTGGGGTGTAGCTCAACAAATGCTTATTGCCTGGATTGTTACAATTCCCACAACTGCTCTCGTGGCTTCCTTCTTTTATCTGATCTTATCTCGAATATTGTAATCGAGTCGTACAATCGAGGCACAAATTCGAGGCGCGGGGCTCGAAGGTTGATTTTATAAAGCACAATGTTTAATTATGAATTATGCATTGTGCTTTATAAATTATACTATTGATTGGTTAAACCTTGCATAGTTTTGGGAATACTACAAGAACAGTCAGTAATTGACCTATAGGAGCTTGTTCTTAAAATAATTAGAAAATATGATTATACAAATTGTCTTTTGTAAATACTTAGTGATATAATTAACTAAATTGTGATGATAATTTAAGGTTTGAAATGAGGGATTTTGTTGAAGACGCTTAAAATTCCGGAGGCAACGATTATCCGACTGTCCGTTTATTCACGTTACTTGACGGAAGTAGACCGCAAAGGGATTATTACCATTTCTTCGGGGGAAATAGCTGAAGGTGTTGGCGTCAGCCCTGCCCAAGTGCGTAAGGATCTGGCTTATTTTGGGGAGTTTGGTACAAGAGGGGTAGGCTATAATGTCAAAGATCTCCGCAGGCATGTTCTTAGGATTTTAGGACTTAGTGTCGATTGGAATGTGACATTAGTAGGACTTGGTAATCTCGGTTTAGCACTAAGTATGTATAAAGGCTTTAGGGAACGTGGATTTATTATAACGAGTCTCTTTGATATCGATCCTAAAAAGGTAGGTACTCAAGTTAGCGGGATCGAAGTTATGTCAGTAGATCGTTTAGAGGATGTTGTACGGCATAATAGTACTCAAATAGGGATTATTTCTGTTTCATCAGAGGGAGCTCAAGATATAGCTGATTTACTCGTTAAAGCTGGCGTAAAGGCGATTCTGAATTTTGCCCCTGTCGTTTTGGATGTACCACCTGAAATAGAACTTCGCAATGTTGATTTAGCGGTAAATCTAGAAGTATTAACCTTTAATGTCGGTGCTCAAAGTTTTTAAGCTATTGTTTATTAAAAAAATTCAAGTGCGTGCCTTAGCATTAGGGGAAGACCCGTTGAAGTTCTTTAAGGGACGACCTTCGGGTCTTTTTTGATGCCATTTCGCGATGAGTGGCTTGGATAGGCGGATTTATTTTAGTTGCATATCAGATCGTACTATTTTTAGCTAATGCTTAGTTTATATCCGAGAAATTATTTTTGTAGAAAAGAGGAATGATCGAGAATGGAGGCAGTTAATCCACAAAAAAAGATTATTGTCTATGATACAACCCTGCGCGATGGGGCTCAAGGGGAAGGAGTTCATTTTTCGGTCAAAGACAAAATGCTCTATATACAGAAAATGGCGGAACTTGATATTCCCTTTATTGAGGCTGGTTGGCCAGGAGCAAATCCACGAGATGAAGAGTTTTTCAGGCTTGCTGCTAACTTGCCGCTTAAGAATACTAAAATCGTTGCTTTTGGAAGCACTTGTCGGATCAACGAATCTCCAGAACAAAGTGATATCTTGGCTAAACTGCTAGCTTCAGCAGCGCCGACGATAACTATTTTCGGGAAGTCTTGGGATCTACACGTTCGCGAAGTCTTGCGGACAACCTTAGCAGAGAATTTGCGTTTAATTAAAGCTTCTGTAGAGTATTTGGTAAGCGCGGGTCGTCAAGTCTTCTTTGATGCAGAGCATTTCTTTGATGGGTGGTTAGAAAATCCAGCTTATGCCTTAAGTTGTGTACAAGCCGCTCTAGAAGGTGGGGCATCAGTTATAATCCTCTGCGATACAAATGGAGGAAGTCTTCCTACGGACGTAACTCAAGGAGTTTGTGATGTAGCAAGGCAACTATCTCCTCAAAAGCTTGGTATTCATGTTCACAATGATGGTGGCTTGGCAGTGGCTAATAGTTTAGCGGCGATTGAGGCTGGTGTTACCCAAATTCAAGGAACTTGGAATGGGTTTGGTGAACGCTGTGGTAATGCTAATTTGAGCACGCTAATACCTTTGTTGCAACTCAAACGGGGTTATCAAGTCCTAGATAACTCTTGCATTCCCCAGCTTACGCATCTTTCACGTTATGTTGCTGAATTAGCTAATTTTCCCTTTGATGAGAAGCAGCCTTTTGTTGGCAGGAGTGCTTTCGCACATAAGGCTGGGATGCATGTTGATGGTATTTTGAAAAATAAAAGATCGTTTGAACACATTGAACCTAGTAGAGTGGGGAATGAACGTCGTATATTAATTTCGGATCAAGCTGGAAAGGCTAATATTTGGGAACGTATGCGGCGTTTTCTACCTGAGATCCTCAAGGATGATTCGCGAGTTGAAGAGGCCATGGTTCAGATCAAAGGGCTAGAAAACCAAGGATTTCAGTTTGAGACAGCTGAGGGTAGTTTAGATTTACTTTTGCAACGAGTCTTGGAACAATTTACCTCGCCTTTTCAACTACTGGATTACCATGTTTGGAGTGATCCTTTGCGCGGGGATCTTGATTCAGTGGCCGTTGTCAAATTGCAAGTTGCAGAGCAAGTTGTCCATATTGCTCACGAAGGCAACGGACCAGTACATGCCTTGGATCAGGCATTGCGACAGTCTTTGCGAGCATTTTTCCCGGCAATCGAGAAAAGTGAACTTGTGGATTATAAAGTTAGGGTGCTTGATGAGTCTAGAGGTACAGAGGCTATCGTTCGGGTTATTGTGGAAACGCGTTTGGAGAAGGAACAATGGGGAACGATTGGCGTATCTTCAAATATCTTAAAAGCCAGTGCTCAAGCTTTATTGGATTCACTTTATATAATCATTGGTAAGGGTAAAAAGAAGAATTAATGAGGCAATAATCGAACTTGCGTATTAGATCGGATGGTGCTAAACTTTAAATACTAAACTCAGCCAGTAGCGTTAGGCTCTGGCTGCATTTGTGTGGGTATAAGGGGGTCCAACACTTGGCTGTAGGCCGAAATTCATCTGGAACTGGAAGAATAATTCTTTTGATCGTGACTGGTGCAGCTCTAGGAACGTTAGTCGGGTTTGGTCTAGAGAAATATGGGATATTTACGCCGTTTTTACGACCAGCGATTATTGATGTGCCTTCGCATACTTATTTGGATTTCTTTTTTCTGTCTCTTTCTTTTGGATTTCGCTTAAATCTTACGGCAGCTACTTTATTAGGAGCCCTCGGTGGATATTACTTGTCTAGGAAGTGGTAGTTAATGCTCGTTTTGGCTTCTATGTCGCCGCGACGAAGGATGTTGTTGCGCGATTGGGGTTTCCAACCGGAAGTGATTAAAGTGTTGGTATCTGAAGCATTAGCTGACGAGATTAATCCAAGAGAAGGGGTTCAATCGCTGGCTGAACGTAAGGCTTCAGCAGGGGTGACTGAATGGCGGAAATTGGGTGGCAAGCCAGAGGATATTGTATTGGGTGCAGATACAATGGTAGTATTGGAAAAGAAGATTTTAGGCAAACCAAGAACATCCGTAGAGGCTCAAGAAATGTTATATTTACTCAGTAGCAAGCGGCATCTTGTTTTGACGGGTGTGGCAATAATACGGCTTACGGGCGAAAGGGAGCTAGCTGTTGTTGAGACCGAAGTTAATTTTCGCAGACTTTCTAAGGCTCGGATTAAGGCTTATGTAGCGACGGGGGAACCAATGGATAAAGCTGGTGCCTACGCTATTCAAGGTGGAGCACAGGAATTCGTAGAATCATATTCGGGTTCTTTATCAAATGTAATCGGGTTACCGATGGAATACGTTTCCGAAAAACTTAAGATGTGGGGGATAGCACAGATAAACATCGCCCTACGTGAGGTGGATCATGGAATATTGTAGACTCAAAGATTTACCTGAGGAACTGCCGGATTAGCTAAATTTACTGTTCAGGAGTTAGAACAGGTGCATGCATAATCATCCAATTGGAGATTCCACTCCTAGTAGAGAATATATAGATGTTACGAAGAGGCTGGCCGAGGGGGGACATCTCCTTGGGATTGAAGTTCTTGATCACATTATTATTGGGGACAAGCGTTACATTAGTTTGAAGGAACGGAGAATGATGTAATCAATGCAGAATCTAATCAATGCATAATGCATTATGAATTATTAAGGTTGGGGGTTTATAAATGTTCTTCAGTAAGGACTTAGGTATTGATCTGGGAACGGCAAATACACTTGTTTTCGTTAAGGGTAAGGGAATTACGGTGCGGGAACCTTCTGTTGTAGCGATGGACTTGACGAAAAATGTTGTCTTGGCTGTGGGTGATAAAGCTAAAGAAATGATTGGACGTACGCCTAGTAATATTGTAGCGATTCGTCCTTTGAAAGACGGGGTAATTTCTGATTTTAATGTAACTCAGAAAATGCTAAAATATTTTATATCACGTGCATTAGGTACGGAGTCTCCTTTTGCTCGGCCTCGTGTTGTAATTTGTGTTCCCTCCGGGGTTACTCCTGTTGAAGAACGAGCAGTCAAAGAGGCGGCTATGGCAGCAGGTGCCAAAGAACCGATTATCATGGAGGAACCAATGGCGGCTGCTATTGGTTCTGGGCTCCCTGTTAGTGAACCAACAGGAAATATGATAGTGGACATTGGTGGGGGAACGACTGAGGTAGCGGTGATTTCGCTTGGGGGTATTGTCACAACTCGCTCTATTAGGGTCGCAGGTGACGTAATGGACGAAGCCATCGTTTCTCACATTAAACGTAACTATAATTTAATGATTGGTTATCGTACAGCGGAAGATATCAAGACAGAAATAGGTGCAGCATACGAAGCGACTAATCATGTTACCTATTCTGTAAGGGGTAGGGATTTACTGACAGGTCTACCTAAAACTATCGAAGTGACTGCAGCGGAAATTCAAGATGCTTTACAAGAACCAGTTATGGCCATAGTCGAGGCTGTTAAGTCCTGCCTTGAAAAAACTCCACCTGAACTGTCGGCTGATATAATGGATCGTGGTATTATGATGGCCGGGGGTGGTGCATTGTTGCGTAATCTGGATAAATTAATTGCTAGCCAGACGGGCATAGCGGTGCATTTAGCAGAAGATCCGCTTTCTTGTGTGGCGCTCGGTACAGGTGCAGTGATCGAAAACACAGACATTCTACAAAAAATTGCCGCCCTTCAGAAGAGCTAAGGGGCAGGGAGGAAATCTAGGTGGGGAGAAGAGTAAATTTAACGGGAATTGCGGTTCTCGTTTTCTTTCTGTTGTTAGGTGTTTTAGTTAGCATGCGCCTAACAGGACTGGGTAAAAATTTCCCCAACCCAGTGGGTGGAAATTTACAACGAGTGCTAAGCCCGATAGAAAATGCTCTTTTAAGTTTTGGTAGCACAATTAGAAGAAATACCAAAGTTTTATGGAATTTTAGTGAAGTGGAACAGGAAAATCTGACACTGAGCAGAAAAGTCGATCAATTAACTGGTGATAATCTAAAACTTAAAGAACAAGTACTTGCTGGAATGCGTTTTGAGGATTTGGATCAAGGAGTGTTTCGTAGTCCTACACTTAACAAATATGATAAAGTAGGGGCTAGTATTATTAATAGGAATCCTACGGCCTGGTATCAAACAATGACCGTTAATAGAGGTGGCAAAGATGGGATAAAGATTGATGATCCCGTTATTGCCCAACTCGGCTTAGTTGGTAAAGTTGTCACAGTTAATCCTACAAATTCAGAGGTGCTGATGATTTCGGATGCTGAAGGACAAGTGGGGGCGTTGATCCGCGGAGCCTCGGGAGGGGCTACTTACGGGATAGTCCAGGGAACTTATAAACGTAGTTCGCGAATAACAGGCGATGGAAATTTTCAGATGCTATTTCGTCGGGAAGATGATGTAAATGTCAATGATCTTGTTTTGACTTCGGGTCTAGGTGGAGTTTATCCGAAGGATATTCCGATTGGTAAAATAAAACAGATTTCGTTAGATCATACAGGACTTCTTAAAACAGCTTATATAGAACCATTAGTTGATTTTGATTCACTTGAAGAAGTCTTTATTGTAAAGACCATTGGGGGAGAATAATGCGTTACTTTCTTATTGCCCTCATGCTAATTCTGAGTTTTGTTTTACCTGGAACGGTTTTTTATTTTTGGGCTTGGTCCGGAATTAAGCCTGACTTAGTCATGCTCTTGGTTATCTATCTAGCCTTACACCATCGTTTGTTCACAGGTGCAATGTGTGGTTTAGGTGTAGGTATTCTTGAGGATTTGTATTTAGGTCGTTTTGTGGGAATGTATGCTTTTGCCTTGTTTATGGTAGCCTTACTTAGTGGTTGGCTAGCGCAACGTTGGTACAGGGAAAATTTCCTATTGATAAATTTATTGGTATTTGTGGTTTCTTTTGTAGGACAGTTATTTGTAGCCTTTTTGAGTTTAGGAGCGGGCTTGCAATGGTCTTTTGGCGATATTTTGTGGGTTGCGGCAGGGGTCTCAATCTATAACGCAATTCTTGTCCCAACAACTTATCCCTTTATTCACCGCTCTTTTTTATATGGATGGCTACGCTATCAGCCTAAATTTGAACGATGAATAGGAGAAGATTATGGATGAAAAAGAACGTAAACCTTTTGAACACCGGATTTGGGAATTATGTGTTGTTGTAATTCTGATCTTTATGCTGCTTGGGTTCAATCTATGGAGGCTACAGATTAACAAAGCTCCGTATTATGAAGCAATGGCTAAAGGAAACGCAATGCAATTAGTCACGATTCCGGCGACCAGAGGAGATATAAAAGATAAAAACGGGAAAATGATGGTGACCAGTGTACCAAAGTTTGCCTTAACGCTCGATTGGCTAGATTTACAGCAAGCTAAAAACTATAATTGGAAAGATGTTGTTGGGCATTTGGCCAGTTATGTAAAACCTTATTGGGCAAATCCCGCGGCGACAGTGGAGTCGATCACTGAGGATATTTTGGTGATGACCCAAAATCATCAGTGGGAACGGTATCGTCCGTTAATCATCTTGAAGGATATTCCACAGAGTTTACAAGCAGTTGTGGCCGAACACCAGAATGAGCTTCCAGGGGTGGGTGTAGAAGCTATGCCTGAACGTATATATTCTCAAAGTACATTAGGAGGGCAATTATTAGGTTATATACGCGAAATCAGCGATACAGAGATAACCAAATTTAATCAGGATCCCGGGGCTATAAAGGATGGGTTTAAATATGCCCAAGGGGATTTGATTGGTAAAATGGGAGTTGAAAAATCGTATGATTATTGGTTGAGGGGCAAAGAAGGAGTTCAACAAGTAGAGGTTGATAATAATGCTCGTCCTTTGTCTAAGCAAGTTATTCAAACTCCGCAACTTGGTAGAACGGTCCAAATGACAATTGATGCAGATCTACAACGTGTTGTGGAGAACTCAATCGATAATGTATTAAAAGAGGTGCAAAAGACTCACCCTGATTCCAAAGCGGGTGCAGCTGTGGTTTTGGATGTTAATACTGGTAAAATCTTGGCAATGGCCTCTCGACCAGCGATGAATCCAAACGACTTAATTGGAACGATCTCAGAAGATACCGCCGAAAGATATTTTAAAAGTAAAGAAGCAGCATCCTTTAATCGAGCGCTTTCTGGGGTTTACCCACCTGGATCAACATTCAAGCCGTTGACAGCTTTAGCTGCGTTACAGGTTAAGGTTGTTACGCCTACTGAAACTATTGACGATGTTATGTCTTCCCTTGGCTCGGCCTCAGATCAATTGCAGGGGTTTGGCGAACCGAACGGTGCGAACTACGGTAGGGTAAATTTATACCGTGGAATCGCTTTATCTTCGGATATATATTTTCAGGTAATAGGGCGCAGGGTTTTTGACGCAAATAGGGAGCAAATTCGCCAAGTAGCCCATGAATTTGGTTTAGGTGTGCTGTCGGGAGTTGATTTACCCGGAGAGGCCCAGGGAATTGTTCCTTCTGCTGAATGGAAAAAAGCTTATTACCAACCAAATTATGATCAACAGAGAGACAAAAAAAATTCAGTTATTGATAATAAATATACCGATCAAATAGCCAAGGCCACTGACGATAAAACCAAGAAAAAATTGTTAGCGTCTATGGAGTCGGAGAAAAAGCAAGTTCAAGTCTGGTACCAGCAAATGATCAGTCAATTCGTAAACTGGAAACCGTATGATAGTTATAACAATGCAATCGGGCAAGGGTACAATGCCTATACCCCTTTACAGTTGGCAAACTATGTAGCGACACTCGTCAACGGTGGCAAGCACTTTCAACCCTATATTGTGGATAAAATTATTGATCCGGTTAGCGGAGCAGTTGTTAAAGAAAATCAGCCAAAATTACTGAATACGGTTTCAATATCACCGGATAATTTGGAAATTGTTAAAAAGGCTATGTCTGGGGTTACTTCTGGGGAGGGAACAGCCGCCTTTTTGTTTGCAGATGTTCCACAGTTTTCTGGTGGAGCAAAAACTGGGACGGCCCAAATAGGTTCCAAGTATACCATGCTTGAAGAAGTTTATAATGGGCTTTTTGTGGCTTTTGCTCCTTATGATAATCCGCAAATTGCTTTCGCAGGAGTTATAGAATTTGGTGGACATGGTGGAGATACGGCTGGCTTTGTCGCCAAGGCAGCTTTTATGCAGTATTTTGGCTGGAAGACTAAGAATTATGGGTAATAAAGTTAAAAATGTCTTTAGTTTTTTTTGTTTATGAGAAAGGGAATTCTACCTAGTTTGTAGAATTGATATGAAGCTTAGATTCTAGACAGCAATGGGGGATTGTAGGTTTGATACGGACACAACATGTTGCTCTTAAGGGTACCCGTGAAGGATTAGTGCTTTATCTTGATCCCCATTTGGAATTTAATGTTCTTTTGGATGAAATTGAGAAATATTTAACAGAAGCTACTCAATTTCTTCAAGGTGCTATGGTTCGTTGTTACTGGGGAGAAAAGGATTGCTCGGAAAAACAGCGCGAAATTTTAATTGAAGTATTAAAACGGTATGGGTTGAAACTTACTGGGTGGCTAACAGCTACCGACCTGTCTGTCTCAGAAAAACAACCACAGATGAATAATGTGCCTAAGGTAGAACGCTTTTGGGAGGAAGGGATGGTGGAGGGAAACTGCCTTTTTGTGGAGCGAACACTGCGCTCAGGAAAAAGCATTGAATTTGACGGTCATGTTATTATTATTGGAGATGTTAATCCTGGTGCTGAAATTATTGCCAGCGGAAATATTGTTGTTATGGGGGCTCTACGGGGGGTAGCTCACGCCGGAGCTACGGGTGACCGAAAAGCTTTGGTAACTGCTTATCATTTGAATCCAACCCAATTGAGGATTGCTGATTTAGTGACAAGAGCGCCAGACGTCGAAATTGCTTGGCGGGGGCCGGAAATTGCCAAAATAAGTGACAATAAACTGATTGTAGAAGGCTTAGTTATTAATGGAGCTCGTGGGAGGACTCAAATTACCTAAAAGTGGAATGAGGGTAATTATTTGCTAATATGTTTGGAAAGGCAGGTTTAAATATGGGAGAAGTAATTGTTGTGACTTCGGGAAAAGGAGGAGTGGGTAAAACTACAACTTCGGCCAACCTTGGAACAGGATTGGCTGCGGCAGGTTTAAAAGTTGTTCTTGTAGATACAGATATCGGCCTCCGTAATCTAGATGTGGTCATGGGGCTGGAGAACCGCATAGTCTATGATCTTATTGATGTAACCAGTGGCAATTGTAGGTTGAAACAGGCCTTGATCAAAGATAAACGCTTTGATAACTTATACTTATTGCCAGCTGCTCAAACCAAAGATAAAAGTGCGGTTAGTCCTGAGCAGATGAAACTTCTTTGTCAAGAACTCAAGGCTGAGTTTGATTATACGGTCATTGATTGTCCCGCGGGCATTGAACAAGGATTCCGTAATGCTATTGCTGGAGCAGATCGGGCTATCGTAGTTACAACACCGGAGATTAGTGCGGTTCGTGATGCGGACAGGATTATTGGGTTGTTGGAAGCTGCGGAATTGAATAATCCAAAATTAATTATTAATAGAATTAGACCTCATATGGTTAAACGTGGCGATATGATGGATATTTCTGATATTCTAGATATCTTGGCCATTGAACTGATGGGTGTTGTTCCTGATGACGAAAGTATCGTTATCTCGACAAATAGAGGAGAACCTGCCGTAATGGATCAAGCCTCTAGAGCTGGCGAAGCCTATCGCCGTATAACTCGAAGGATTCGTGGGGAGGAAGTTCCTTTGATGAATTTGGATGTACCAGATGGGTTTTTTGATAAATTAAAGAAATTGATAGGCATGAGGTAGCCATGGCAGCAGAGAGGAGGAATGGTCCTTGTTAGAATTTATTAGCCGGATGTTGGGCAAGGAAAACGCCTCAAGTAAAAATGTAGCCAAAGAACGGTTACGTCTTGTCCTCGTTCATGATCGTGCAAGCATATCTCCGTATATGCTCAATAAATTAAAAGAAGATCTTATTAAAGTCATTTCTAATTATATGGAGATCGATGAGTCTTCTCTGGAATTTAATCTTAATCAAGATGATAAAGAAGTAGCTTTAGTCGCAAATATACCGGTTTTGAAAATGAAAAGGGATTATGCCAATCATAATATTTGATATTTAATGCACAGTGCACAATAATTAATTCATGATGAATTGTTAATGTTTATTTAGAGTTAATTGTAATGCCTACAAGACCGAGTGGAGGTGATCACTCGGTCTTTCTCTGTGCACTCCCAAGACTCTAACTCTTCTAAAAGTGGGAGTGGGGATGCCACAGGAGACTATCGTCACCGAAGTCTCGATGTTCAGCTTTAGCTGAACTAGTTCACTGAATGCCTAACGGATCCAGTACTTAATAATTATTTTATTTTGGATTGAGAATTAAGAATTGAGGATTATAAACTATTGTTCTCGTACTTAATTATGAATTATGAATTATGCATTATGAATTATGCATTATGAATTATGCATTGCGCTGGGTGTGTTATAATAAGATAAGGCTAGTTCGACAATGAAGGGGCAAAACCATGCAAGTTAGACGAAATATCCAGAATTTAGATTTTATGTTCCTGTTTTTTTTGGTATTAATTTTAGGGTCTAGTCTCTTGATACTTAGTACTGCATCAATAAACGTCGACAAATTACATCCATTCCACTATGTGCAACTTCAGACGCTTTGGATTTGCATTGGCCTTATCCTAGCGGGATTAATTGCAGTGATTGATTATCAGAAATGGCGTCGGTTTAGTTGGTGGATCTATGCTTTTAATTTAGGATTACTGCTTGCAGTAATATTTATTGGTAACGAGGCTAAGGGTGCTACGCGTTGGATTACGATTACCTCTAGTTTTGCGATTCAGCCTTCGGAATTCGCCAAACTATTTATCATTATTACTTTTGCGGATTTTTTGGCTAAACGAGAAAGAAAATTAAATCGTCTAAGAGATTATATTGCTCCATTTATATTTATGCTTTTACCCATAGTTTTAATTTATAAACAACCTGACTTGGGAACTGCTCTGGTTTTCGGAGCAATTTTCGTGGGTATGATGTTTGTTGCTGGGGCTAATCCTCGGAAATTTGGAGCACTGCTCATAGTAGGGTTTGTGTTAATAGGGGGGGCTCTTTGGTTGCATTTTGCGCTAAATTTACCTTCATGGTTGCATTTTGCCCAAGGAATACCTCTACCTATGAAGGAATACCAATTAAAACGTTTAACA
Source organism: Desulfitobacteriaceae bacterium (assembly GCA_049302575.1). GTDB lineage: Bacteria > Bacillota > Desulfitobacteriia > Desulfitobacteriales > Desulfitobacteriaceae > JBAQMG01. The sequence continues at coordinate 17,490 of JBAQMG010000014.1, forward strand.
ATTTTTATGAATCCGGCGTCAGACATTGCGGGTGACGGTTATCACATTATTCAGTCGATTTGGGCTATTGGTTCTGGGGGTTTGTGGGGCAAAGGATATCGCATGGGAACACAGGGTCAACTTAATTTTCTGCCAGAACATCATACGGATTTTATTTTTTCCGTGGTGGGCGAGGAATTTGGTTTTATTGGAACGGTCAGTTTGCTTTTCTTCTTTTTTATTTTTTTATTGCGTAGTATCAGTATTGCAGCTAAATCACGGGATCTTTACGGGATGCTGATTGCCACAGGCATAATATCCATGTTTGCCTTTCATATTTTGGTGAACGTGGGAATGACTTCAGGGATTATGCCGGTAACAGGAATACCTTTACCCCTCATTAGCTATGGAGGTAGCACAATGTTATCGAATATGTTGGCGATTGGTTTTTTACTAAGTATTAATCTAAGGCGGCAAAGGTTAATGTTTTAAATATGGAGGCGCATAAGTGTTAGAACAAAGCATACTAAATACTGAGGAACTGAAACAACGAGCCCGTAACCTTGCTTTAGAAAATGTTGCTGTTTATCAGAAACGTGGAAATACACCTTTTCGCAAGTTGAAAACGATTGTTGATCAACTTGCAACTTATAGCCAAGAATTAGAGATAGATGAGTGTGCAGGGTTTCCTTTATTGCCAGCGATGGAATGGTTATTGGATCATGTTGATTTTCTCAAGGAACAGAACCTTTATGTAGAAAAGAATCTTCCACCGTTTTATTACAGGAGTTTACCTAAATTTGATACTGAATCTTCACAAACTCGTATTTCAGTGATTTTGCAAAACTTTTTGCAAAATATTGGCGGACAAGCTAGTCTAGCTATGCTCTGCGAGTACATACAAGCTTATCAAGAAGTTGCCACCTTAACGATGGGTGAACTTTGGGCCATACCCTTACTTTTTCGTGTAAGCTTGCTTGAAGAAATTGGTGATCTTTTTGGAGAGGTTTATGAACGACACCAGGGACGAATGCAGGCGGAAGAGTTGTTATTAAAGTGGGTTCCCTATCTTGCTGATCCGGATAAACTCAATGCTGAGATCGAGCGTACAACGAGCGATCTAAAAGTTTTCCCTCCGGTATTAGTCGTTTATTTAGTAGGCAGACTCCGCGACTATGGAGAAGAGGGAATCCCTGTCAGGCAATGGCTCGAACGTAAGGTAGGTATGCATACGGAGGGTATTGAAAAACTAATCGGCCATGAACACCATTTGCAAGCACATTATCGGGTCACTGCAGGAAACCTGATTAGTAGTTTGCATGATGTATCCCGTTGGATCTGGGCTGAAAATTTTGAGTCTTTGAGTGTAGTGGAAAAAATGTTACGCCAAGATCCAGGAGGAATTTACCCTTTAATGGATTTTGCTAGTCGGGATCATTTAAGACATGCTGTTGAAAATTTAGCTCAGAAGCTCAAAGTTCAAGAAAGTTTAATAGCCCAAACCGCAGTGTCGTTAGCGAGTAAAGTTTCTGCGGATATCCTTTGTGAAAAAGTTCCTTACAATCATGTTGGATATTATCTGCTTGATCAAGGTGAAGATGAACTTTACCAAGTGTTAAAGGTGCGGCGCAAACTGTGGCAGCAACCTTTACATTTGTTAAAAAGACATCCAACTTTTACCTTTATGACCCCTTTTGCGATTTTTACAAGCGTCACTTTGGCAGTATTCTGGAAGATTATTGGGGGATTCTGGAGTTTAAATGCCTGGGAAACCATTGCTTTTAGCATAGCCTTAAGTGTTCCGGCTAGTGAGTGGAGCTTAACAATCGTCAATACCCTTATCCATCGTTTTTTTCCACCACAACCTTTGCCACGTCTAGAGTTTAAACAGGGGGTTACCCCAGATGCCGCAACGCTGGTAATTATTCCTACGTTTTTATCTAATGAAACTGAAGTTGCTGAGTTGTTGCGTCGTTTAGAGGTTCATCATTTAGCAAACCAGGACCCCCAAATTCATTTTGCAATCTTAGGTGATTTTCGTGATGCCAGTGAGGAAACCTTACCTGAAGATAATAAAGTATTACTTTCAGCGCGTAAGACGTTAGAAAACTTAAATAATAAATATCCCTGTATGGAGGGTTCAACGTTTTATCTATTAGTGCGCAAACGCCAGTGGAATCCTCAAGAAGGGGTTTGGATGGGGTGGGAACGTAAACGGGGTAAGTTAACTGAATTTAATGCTTTGTTACTGGGAAAACAGAATACCAGTTATACAGATGTGCTAGGGGATCCAGCAATTTTTCCAAAAATACGTTATATAATCACGTTGGATTCGGATACAGATTTACCAAGGGATGCAGCGAGACGTTTGATTGGGACAATGGCTCACCCACTTAATATTCCAGTGCTTAATACTGATCAGACGCGAGTAATTCGTGGGTATGGCTTGTTACAACCAAGAATTTTGGTTAAGCATGAGAGCCTATATCGCTCACGCTTAGCTCTTTGGTTTGCGGGGATCACGGGGATTGATCCTTATACATTTGCTATTTCGGATCCTTATCAGGATTTATTCGGTCGAGGAATTTTTACAGGTAAGGGTATTTATGACTTAAAGGTCTTTGACAAAATACTCAGCCATCGTTTCCCTGATAATACTGTTTTGAGCCATGACTTACTTGAGGGCAGTTTTTTACGAGCTGGTTTGGTTACAGATATTGAACTATTTGACGATTTCCCGCCCAATTACTATTCCTATCTTCAACGCCTGCATCGTTGGGTACGTGGTGATTGGCAACTGTTGCGTTGGTTTTCGCCTTTCGTACGTAATCGTAGGGGCACTAGACTTTGGGTTGATCTTCCGCTGATTACGCGCTGGCAAATGTTCGATAATTTGCGGCGTAGTTTGCTGGCGCCGGTCTTATTAACTTTATTGATTTTTGGTCTTCTAGGCCTACCAGGTCGGGATTTGAGCTGGGTAGCTATTGTCGTGGCAACTTTGGGGATTCCTTTTATAATACATTTTCTGAATAGTTTCAAAAATAACTTAAAGTGGCGTTGGAGGTGGCGAAATGCTCTGGGGGTTCTGGGGCAAATTGCTGTCACGACTTTAATGCTTCCTTTTCAAAGTATGATTTTGCTTGATGCCATCGTTAGAACAATTTATCGATTGGTTATTTCCAAAAAACACTTGTTAGAGTGGGTTACTGCTGCAGATACTGAACGACAGACACCTAAGACAATCTGGGCGTTTATTCTTCGCCTTAGTAAGGGATATCTTTTTGTTCTACTCTTATTACTTGGAGCACTATTTTCTGATCGAGCCGCCATAAGGTTGAGTTTCGCGGTGAGCATTCTATGGCTGAGCGGCCCATTTTTAGCCTATTGGCTAAGTCAACCACAGTTGGATAGAAAGAAAGCAATCACTTCGGAAGATCGGAGTTACTTGCGCGCCTTGGCTTACGATACCTGGCGTTTTTTTGAAACGGTTGTGGTCGAAGAGGACCATTGGCTTCCGCCGGATAATCTACAGATCGATCCACCTAACGGTGTAGCTCATCGAACCTCACCCACAAATATCGGGTTGCTTTTGGCTTCTACCCTAGTGGCTCGTGATTTAGGGTATTTAACGACTACCGAAATGCTTGAGCGGCTAGAGCATGCCATGGATACACTGGAAAAATTACCGCGCTGGCAGGGACATTTTTATAACTGGTATGATACCCGCACGTTGGAGGCACTTCTGCCCCTTTATGTCTCGACGGTGGATAGCGGCAATATGGTCGCTTACCTAATAGCGGTAAAACAAGGGGTCAAGGAATGGCAAAACAACTCACTGATTGATCAAGTAACGATCTTAGGAATGTTAGATCGGATTATAAAAGAGGAAAAGGAAAACAAGCTTAGTTTGGAATTAAGGGTTTGGAAAAAACAGCTTGAGGAGTTGGCCCGAGCACAGAATTTATCTCTCCTTAGTTGGTATCGTCTACTTCAAGAGGCTAAGGTCGAGCTGTTTCCAGACCTGATTAAACAAAGAGTCGAACTTGCTCTCCAGGAACTGAAGGAGTTAATACCTAGTTTAGACCTTCTGGAGCGGATGAGTAAGCAGGATTTAGTGGCTTTAAAGGGTCTTGGGATAAAGGAAAGTGTTTTGCAGGGATATTCTGAAGTTGCCGGAGCTCAAGAAAGCGCGGCTAATGCAGGGTCGCTGTGGGAAGGTGTTCGAACCTTACCGGAGGTCTTGAAGCTTTCGACGGACAGTTTGAGTATTGCTAAGGAGCTCACTGGTGATTTTGCTCTGCTTTGGCAGGAGGGTTTAGAGAAAGGTATTGCTAATCTTACTAAACTTTTCGCAAGGGTCGAAAAACTCCAAAACCGTCTAGAAACTATGACCAAGGAACCGGATTTCCGACCGCTGTATGACGAAAAAGTCAGGTTTATGGCCATAGGCTATAATGTTTCCAGTCAACAACGGGATAATTCTTACTATGATTTAATGGCTTCCGAAGCTAGACAGGCTAGTTTTTTGGGGATTGCTCTGGGGCAACTTCCGACTGAACATTGGTTTGCTTTAGGACGTACTCTAACTAAGGTCGGACGGGATACAGCTTTATTATCTTGGACGGGTACGATGTTCGAGTATCTTATGCCTTTATTGTTAATGAATAGCTTTAGGGATACTCTTTTGGATGAAACGTACAAGGCTGTGGTAAAAAAGCAAATTTCTTATGCTACAAAATTAGGCTTGCCTTGGGGAATTTCAGAGTCAGGTTTCTATGCTTTTGATTTTCAAATGAATTATCAGTATCAGGCTTTTGGGGTGCCATTTTTAGGACTTAAACGTGGTTTGGGTCATGAGCGTGTTATTGCTCCGTATGCCACAGTGTTAGCCTCCTTAGTAGACTATCCAGCGGCCCTTAAAAACCTGAAGGTTCTGGAGGGGTTAGGGGCGAGGGGAGATTATGGTTTTTTTGAAGCGCTGGATTTTACACTGGAGCGTTTACCCAAAACCAAGCAGAACTTACGGATCAAGAGCTTTATGGCTCATCATCAGGGGATGAGTTTTGTGGCACTAAGTAATTTACTGCTTGAGCGTCCTTTAAGTAGGCGTTTTCATGCTGAACCCTGTGTTCAGGCGACAGAACTGTTATTGCAGGAAAGGGTCTCTCAAAATCCTGTGGTGCTTAACCGTCAGAAATGGTCCGAACCCAAACCACCTCGAATCAGAGATACGCAAGAGTTTGCCCGGCATTTTTACAACGCCGATACTCCAATGCCTGAGGCTAGAATTCTTTCTAATGGTCGTTATGTTGTGATGCTTACGAACAGTGGCGGAGGGTTTAGCCGTTTCGGAGATTTAGCTTTATCCCGTTGGCGGGAGGATCCAGTAGGGGATCCCTGGGGAAGTTTCTTTTATATTCGGGATGTTGGGGAAAACAAACTTTGGTCGGCTACCTACCAACCTTGTTATGTGCAAGCGGACGGTGATATGAGATTCAGCTTAGAAAAGGTTATTTATACTAGAACGAACGGTGACATTCTTACGGTGACTGAGATTTCAGTTTCTCCAGAATGGGATGCGGAAATTCGCGTAATTACTCTTACAAACCAAGGGGAAGAAACTCACTTGTTAGAGGTAACGAGTTATTTCGAAGTGGTTTTAGCTTCTCAGGCTGCTGATGATGCCCATCCTGCGTTTAACAAACTTTTTGTGCAGACAGACTTTTCTGCTCAGCCGGAAGCGTTATTAGCTCAGCGGCGGGGACGGACGCCGGAAGAACACTTTCCTTGGTTGGCTCACGCTGTGAGTGTTGAAGGGAAAACAATGGGGTCTTTAGAGTATGAAACGGATCGGGCACTGTTTCTTGGTCGGGGCCATTCTTATGCTCGTCCTCAGGCAGTCGTGGAAAATCAACGCCTTTCTGGAAAGCTTGGTGCCGTGCTTGATCCGATTCTATCGTTGCGGAGGCGGGTAGAGATTCCTCCTGGAGGTACAGTTCGTCTCACGTTTGTAACGGGTGTTGCGGAGACGAGAGCACAGGTTTTGAATATGGTTCAGAATCTTTCTTCACCTCATCAAGTTGAACGAACTTTCCAATTAGCCTGGACAAGGAGCAGAATTGAACTGAGATACTTGAATCTGACGACGCGGCAAGCGGATATTTATCAGTGGATGCTTTCGCAAATTTTTTATTTTAACCCGTTGAGGATGACACAAACTCAAAGTATTTTGCATAACCGCAAGGGACAATCGGCGTTGTGGAGCTATGGGATATCCGGAGATGTACCGCTGGTGCTCATCCATATCTCGGAATTGGAAAATCTTGATTTAATAAGATTCATTCTTCTTGCTCATGAATATTGGCGTTTAAGAGGGCTTAAAGTCGACCTGCTGATTCTTAATGATTTTGCGGGTAGCTATGAGCAGCCACTTTCGGAGGCCTTAAGACATCTTGTATTTGCTAGTTCTGACCGTGATTTTCTGGATCGACCAGGTGGAGTTTTTATTCGTTCTTCTAATATCATGCCAGTTGAGGATAAAATTTTATTGGAAACAGTAGCGCGCCTTTCCTTGAATGCCGGGGGTGGAAGTTTGATAAAACAACTTTCAGTCCCTAAAGATGAGGGTGTTCTTCCGTCGGAATTAGTTCCACAAGCTCGTGCCTTGAACGTAGAGAGACAAAGTTCGTTTATTTGTGTCGAGGAGATAGATTTCTTTAATGGTTTTGGAGGATTTGTTGCTGGGGGCGAAGAGTATGCCATTTATCTCAGGAATAATAAGTTAACGCCGGTTCCTTGGTCTAATATCTTAGCTAATCCCTTTTTCGGGAGTCAGATTTCTGAATCAGGAGCGGGTTATACTTGGGCAGAAAATAGTCGGGAGAATAAACTTACACCCTGGCATAATGATCCGGTGCTGGATCTCTCCGGAGAAGTATGCTACTTGCGGGATGATGAGAGTGGGGAATTTTGGTCACTGACTTGTTTTCCTATCCATGAGGAGGAACCCTATAATGTCTATCATGGCTGGGGTTATAGTCGCTTCGAGCATAATAGTCACGGAATTTCTCAAGCAGGGACAGTGTTTGTTCCTCTAAATGATCCCCTTAAGGTTTGGCAGATTTCACTAAGAAATCTTAATCAAGAGGTACGAAAGATTTCTCTTACTTACTATGTTGAGTGGGTTTTGGGCGTGCAAAGAGAAGAAAATGCTCCGTACATCGTCACCGAAATGCACGAGAGCTCGGGAGCTTTGTTAGCTCGCAATATCTATCAGGAAGTATTCCCGGATAGGGAGGCTTTCCTTTGTGTTCAGACTGTTGGAGAAAAGCTCGAACGGACTTGGACTGGAGATCGGATAGAATTTTTAGGTCGCAATGGGACTTTGCAGAAACCAGCAGCTCTTTCAAGAGTGGCTATGACGAATTTTACTGGGGTTATCTACAATCCCTGTGGGGCAATCCAAGTGAAGCTAACTTTAGAACCTGGAGAAGAGAAACAGGTCTTGGTTCTTCTAGGCCAAGCGCGTTCGCGTGAAGACTTAAGCAATCTAACTTCAAAATATGCTCAGCCTTTGGAAGTAAATCAGGCTTTACAAGAGGTTAGGGATTTTTGGTCTAAACTTGTTAATAAGGTGCAGGTTTTTACCCCGGATAAAAGTATGAATCTTATCCTCAATGGGTGGTTGCTCTATCAAACCTTAAGTTGTCGGTTATGGGCCAGATCCGCTTTTTATCAAGCTGGGGGGGCTTATGGGTTTAGAGACCAACTGCAAGATGTGTTAGCACTCCTACACGCCTATCCAGAACTAACTAAAAAACAAATCCTTCTCCACGCCGCACATCAATATCAAGCAGGAGATGTGCAGCACTGGTGGCATGAAGAGACAAAACGTGGGATACGCACCAAATTTTCCGATGATTTGTTGTGGTTGCCCTATTCTGTAATACGTTATCTGGAACATACACAGGATGAGGAAATATTGGATAGGGAAGTGCCCTTTCTGGAGGATCGCCCCTTGGGGTCGGATGAAGACGAACGTTACTCTGAAACGATAGTTTCTCAGGAGCTAGGTTCTTTATTCGAGCATTGCCTCCGAGCTATCGAACGTTCTTTGCATTTTGGTGCGCACGGTTTGCCCTTAATGGGGACGGGGGACTGGAACGATGGCATGAATCGGGTGGGGCGTGAAGGTAAAGGGGAGAGTGTCTGGTTGGGGTGGTTCTTATATACTATCCTTGAAGGGTTTACTGAGGTTTGTCAACGTAGGAAAGCTGACGATATTGCGGAGCGTTATCGTCAAACTGCGCAAGAGTTAGCCAAGAATTTAAATGAGCAGGCTTGGGACGGACAATGGTACCGTCGAGCCTATTTTGATAATGGACAACCGCTGGGGTCGATCAATAATCAAGAGTGTCAGATTGATGCTTTAGCTCAAGCTTGGGCAGTGATCTCCGGAGCTGCTCCCTCTCAAAGGGCTCTTCAAGCCATGCAGGCTGTGGACAGAGAATTGGTTTGGCGTGAGCATTCCTTAGTACGTCTCTTGACACCCCCGTTTGAAAATACTGAGCCCAGTCCGGGTTATATTCAAGGATATCCTCCCGGGGTGCGGGAAAATGGAGGGCAGTATACGCACGGAGTTATTTGGTGTATTATGGCTTGGGCTAAATTAGGTGAAGGCGAAAAGGCTTGGGAACTTTTTCAAATGATTAATCCCATCAATCACGCCCTAACGCCAAGCGAAGTCGAGCGTTATAAAGTAGAACCCTATGTTATGGCCGCCGATGTATATGCCGCGGAACCTAATATCGGACGGGGCGGCTGGACGTGGTACTCTGGAGCAGCGGGGTGGATGTATCAAGCTGGTCTAGAGTGGATTCTGGGTGTACAGCGGCGTGGGGAGCGTCTGTATTTGAAACCTTGTATTCCAAAGACTTGGGGGGAATACTCTTTAACGTATCGGAATGGGCAAACAACCTATCAGATTGATGTGCAAAACCCGTTGCACAAGAATACAGGGGGAAGCAAGTTGGAGTTGGATGGGCGGGAATTAGAGATTATTTCTGAGCCGTATATTAGCTTAGTGGATGATGGCCAAGACCATGAGGTTAGGTTAGTCTTATAAGGTATATAGTGAATTTTGCTGAATTCAGCTCCTGCTTATAAAAGTGGGAGACTACTTCTGGCACTTAGTTAAATAGAACCACAGGAAATGTTTTCTGTGGTTCTATTTTTTTACTTCAAGAATAAAGCTAACTAAGAACTAACGTGGGAAATAATGGGTAAGATAATATCTTCGTTTTCTAGTTGTGGGTGTTAAACGGTGAAAAGATAATAAAATGCTAGATGATTGAGAGTGGGTTGAGAAATGAATCCATATGAGCGTTGGGATGATTGGGAATGGGAGAGGGCTGCTCAGGAGGTAGGAAAAGAGAAGGGTATTAGTCCCCGTTGGAAACCGAGACATACTAAACCTAACCTTAAAGTAGGTGGGAGAGATTTTTTAAAGAAGTTAACTAATGGACAAAAAAGAGTGTTAATGGCAGCTCTAGCTTTTCTGACTTTGTTTTTTAGCGCGTATAGTCAAGATCCAATTTCTCAAGCGATTCATTCTGTTTATCGTAACGCCATGAATGGGGTGAATTTGTACACTGCCATGAATGGTATGGCTAAGGAAGCCGTTGGTTTAGGTGGTTTGAAGCCGATCAGTGTCCCAGTTGATGTAACTATGCAGGGAAGATTTTTCCCGCCGGTTTCAGGGCCAGTGGTAGCAGGTTTTGGCGAGACTTCAAAGGACGAAAATGGGAAAAGCATAACTCATTATGGGATCGATGTTGGAAGTGCTTTGGGAGTTGCGGTGGTTGCCCCTGATATTGGGGTCGTGACTTCTACAGGCATAGATCCTCAACTTGGTAAAATAGTTAAACTTGATCATGGGGATGGTTGGACTTCAGTTTTAGGCAATCTTGGCGATGTAAATGTACAGAAAGGAAGGCGTGTTCAAAAAGGCGAGGTTATAGGGACAGTTGGTTTGTCGGCGCCACTTAAAAAGCCGTGGCTGCACTTTGAAGTGCGTAAGAATAATCAAGCGGTTAATCCGATGCCCTATATTTTTAAGCAGAAGACGTAGGGTAAATCACTCTTGCACGTACGCATGCACTCCATTTGCTACTCCCTTGATGCTAAGGCTAATATCCACTCGGCTTATGTTTATATCTCCAGCTTGTCTCGTGGCATAAGTCATCCTACGTCGGTAGTTTTCGTATTGGGTTAGCGACTTCGGCGATACTCATCCTACGGGCGAATGTCTTCTTCAGGTGGTTTGCCCTTCGGCATTAGTCTCCACTGGAGACTATCGTCACCAGAGACTAATGTGCCAAAACCTCTGGGCTTTACATTAATGAACGCCGTTTTTTTGCCATCCGACACCTTGCCATCCATGGCGGTGTTCTAACCTCGAACATCCTTGTTCGAGTCATGGCGGAGGCTAATCAGAACATCCATGTTCAAGCCATGGACAAGTCCCAATGTCGTGCTTAACGCCTTATCGTCTGCACTCGCTTACGCAAATTCGCGACAATGCTCACTCTGCAATATTGGCTTAATACGTGGTAAACTAAGTCTGAAAGGATGTTTTGGCTACGGTAAGTTTGGAAATAATCAAAGAAGACTCCCGTACAAGAGCTCGTTTAGGTAAGCTTCATACCCCTCACGGGGTAATTGATACACCGGTGTTCATGCCGGTGGGGACTCAGGCTACCGTAAAGACCATGACACCTGAGGAACTTAAGGAATTGGGCGCTCAAATAATTCTGAGTAACACCTACCACCTGTTTTTAAGACCAGGACACGAGTTGATTGCAGAGGCTGGGGGCTTACATACCTTTATGCACTGGGATCGAGCAATCTTAACTGATAGCGGTGGATTTCAGGTCTTTAGCCTAGGGGATTTACGCAAGATCCAGGAAGAGGGAGTAGAATTTCGTTCTCATATTGATGGCTCACGGCGCTTTTTAAGTCCAGAGATTGCAACCCAAGTTCAGATGGCCTTAGGCGCGGATATTATTATGGCTTTTGATGAGTGCGCACCTTACCCCTGTACTCATGAATATGCTAAGAATTCCTTGGAACGGACCAGCCGTTGGGCAAAACGCTGTCAGGAGGCTTTGACGACTAGCGATCATCAAGCCTTATTTGGAATTGTTCAAGGGGGTATCTATCAGGATCTGCGTAGACAAAGTGCGGAACAAACTGTGGAACTGGATTTACCGGGCTATGCGATCGGCGGACTAAGTGTTGGAGAACCTAAGGAACTTATGTATGAAGTACTGGATTATACAGTGGAGCTTCTACCTAAAAAAAAACCACGCTATCTGATGGGGGTTGGTTCACCAGATGCTTTAATAGAAGGAGTCATGCGTGGAATTGATATGTTTGACTGTGTTTTGCCGACTAGGATTGCCCGAAATGGAACAGCGATGACCCGTTACGGTAAAGTTGTCGTGCGCAATGCTGAGGCTGCCCATAATTTTTCACCGCTGGATTCGACCTGTGCTTGTTACACCTGTCGCAATTTTTCACGGGCCTATATTCGTCATTTGCTTAAGGCTGATGAGATACTTGGACTGCGTTTGATGAGTATTCATAATTTGCATTTTTTGCAGACTTTGATGCGGGAGATCAGGGAAGCAATACAGGAGGAGCGGTTGGTGGAGTATCGGCAGAAGTTTTTTGGGGATTATGGGTACTGAGAAAGAAAGCACACTTCTTTTAATAATCTACTAATAACTAGCCTACTCATGAGTGGATTGTATTCCCATTAATTTCCTAAGTCAAGAGATTATCTCTTACATAGTGCATAATGCATTATGCATTAATAGATATCGTCTCTTGCAGGATTTATGAATCAGAACGCTGAATAGTGTTTATGATATTAAAAAAGGGGGAATTTTTAACAATGCCTAGTAATGCAACACTTACCTTAGTCGGTTATTTCGTGGTCTTTTTCGGTATTATGTATTTTCTGATGATCAGACCTCAACAAAAACAACAAAAGCAACGCCAAGCTATGCTCAGCAGTATTAAGGTCAGGGATAAGATCATAACCAGTGGTGGGATTTATGGTAAGGTTATGAAAGTCAAAGATGAGTCCATTCTTGTGCAAATCGCTGATAAAGTAGAAGTTGAAGTGGCCAAATCTGGAATTGTCAGCATTGAAAACCGTGAAGTGACTGTGGAAAAAGACAAAAAGAGTAATGATAAAGTCAGACTAGCAAAAGAAGATACCCCAGCCAAAGCTAGCGAAGAATAAGCAAGCATTAATTCAAAAAAAGCAAGTGATCGAACAGACCACTTGCTTTTCTTAAAATGCTTTTCCTTGTATCGAACCTCGTGCAGCTCACCTCGAACCTCGAATTTGACACTTGGACAACCCTAGCATTATAATAAAGTTTGGTATGGGCAAGATCCCATTAATTTAAAAGGGAGGAAAGCAGATGAGAAGGGGAAACATCATCAAACTAGTAGCACTCGTGTTACTGGTTGCAGCAGCCATAACACTCTCTATTAAGCCCCTTACGGATCCCCAAAAGGGTATTCAATTGGGACTTGACCTTAGAGGCGGGGTTCATTTAGTGCTTCAGGCTGAGGCAGGAAAAGATGGCAAAGCAATCACCAAGGATGACATTGACAAAGCTAAAGCAATTATCGCCAAACGGGTTAATGAGATGGGGGTTTCTGAACCCATCGTTCAAGCTGATTATGATAAAAAGCGAGTTATCGTCGATATCGCAGGAATTCAAGATCCAGATAAAGCGGTAGAAATAATCAAGACCACGGCTAAGTTGACCTTTAGAGACCCCTTGGGGAATATTGTTTTGGGGGGAGACCAACTCAGTGATGCCAAAGCGGGTCAAGGGCAACAAACTGGAGCATTTGTGGTTAATCTAACCTTTACTTCTGATGGGGCCAAGAAGTTCGCTGATTTGACAAGTAGATTCCTGAATCAACGGATTGGGGTATATTTAGATGATAAAATCCTAACTAATCCTACTGTACAGTCAACCATAGCTAATGGTCAGGCTGAGATTACGGGTTATTCAACCTTGGATGCAGCTGCTAATGATGCTGTGCTCATGCGTTCAGGTTCATTGCCTGTCAGCATGACAATTGTCGAGAAACGACAAGTAGGGGCGTCCTTAGGAGTAGACTCCTTGCACAAGAGTATCAAAGCCGGGATCTATGGACTTATATTTATCTTCGCTTTCATGCTCCTCTTTTACAAGGTTCCGGGAGTTGTGGCGGATTTCTCGATCATCGCCTATGGACTGATTGTTCTTTGGGTATTGTACCTCTTTGGATCCGTCTTAACCCTACCTGGTATAGCAGGCTTCATCCTGTCGATCGGGATGGCGGTTGATTTTAATATCATTATTTATGAACGGATTAAAGAAGAGCTGCGCTTAGGTAAGTCCTTGCGCGCTGCCGTAGAAGCTGGGTTTAGCAGAGCGTTTGTTACGGTTATTGATGCTCACGTTACAACCCTGATTACAGCTGCGACGTTATATTTTTTAACCACCGGCTCAGTCAGAGGGTTTGCAATTACTCTGGGTGTTGGTATTTTGGCCAGTTTGTTTACGGCAATTACCCTCACCAGGTTGGTATTACGCTTAGTTGTAGGGATTAGTCCCAAACAAAATACATTTTGGTATGGCGTTAGGAGGGATGCATAATGGCTCGTAAGGAGGATACTGCTAAACCTATAGCAACTTCAAAAACTCCTAATGCCGCACCGGCTTCTTATGAACAGGTTCAAAAAATGCATCCTCTCTACTTTAACATTGTTAGGAAGCGCTACTGGTGGTTTGCACTTTCACTCTTGTTTATTATCCCGGGTATCATTTCGCTTTTCCTTCATGGACTAAATACAGGAATTGACTTTAAGGGTGGGACGATGCTTGATGTCACTTTCAATAAGGCAGTCACCCAAACTGTAGTTTCGGATACCTTGAAATCTGTAGGACTAGAAGGTTCTGTGCAATTATCCAATGGCAATACAGAAGCCCTCATTCGGACAGTCGCCTTAGAAGAAGATCAACGAAATAAATTGCTTTCTGCATTCCAACAACAAGTCGGCGAGTTTGACAAGAGCACACTTAAGGAAGACAAGGTTGGGGCTGCCATAGGAAACGAACTCACTCAGAACGCTTTATGGGCCTTGGTAATCGCTTGCGGCTTGATGATTGCCTATATTACAGTTCGGTTCCAATTTGTTTATGCTATCTCTGGAATTGCCGCCTTGTTGCATGATGTTCTACTGACCGTGGGAATCTTTTCACTCTTTCAATGGCAGATTGACGCCTCGTTTATCGCCGCCATTCTCACGATTTTTGGTTATTCCATTAATGATACGGTGATTATCTTTGATAGAATACGTGAAAATGAAGCTCGCCTGAAACGTGGAGATAGTTATGAGGACATGGTTGATAAATCAGTCTGGCAAACCATGAGACGCTCGATTAATACGGTCATTACAGTGCTCATTGCCTTGTTGTCAGTTTATATTTTTGGCGGAGAATCCACGAAAGTATTTGCTTTGACCATGCTGATCGGCGTTTTTAGTGGAGCCTATTCTTCGATTTTCAATGCCAGTCAGATTTTGGTAGAGATTAAGAACCGCTTGAAAGTAAGGACAGTTCGGACTAAAGCCTAAAGTTTAATGCATAATGCATAATTTTTCTTCACCGTTCTTGAAGATATTCATTAAATAGAGACTTGGAATAGTGAATAATGGGGACTTAAAATAGGGATCTTGACGGATGTCAAGATCCCTATTTTCAAAGGCATCACACCGGCCTTCGCTAAGCCTTGGTGCCAGCTGAGTCTCTTAATACTGCTAGTTTGCCTAGCGGGTTTTTGAGGAGGGAATTAGCGTGCATAAGTATCGCTTAGAACTACGAATTATCCTAATCTCACTAGTTGTCGCTTTAATTATCGTCATTGTTGAATTTTTAAGTGTTAATCACTGGGGCCTACCCGATAAGCAAACCCACATAGAAACGCTGCCAACAAGTAATACTAGCCAACAGAATGATAGTAGCCAACAAGCTGTAATAAATCAGCAAGAGTTACCTAAGGCCTTGGAGGTAACTACTCCTCAAATGGTTAACACTAAGATCGTAACGTTGGGGGATTCTTTTACTTTTGGTTACCCAGCAGGACAGGATTATTCTTGGACAAAACGCTTAGAGAAAGTGTTAAATCAGCCTGTAGTAAATAAAGGAAAGGTTGGACAAACGACGCAAGATCTTCTTCGGCGCTTTGATAAGGATGTAATTCAGGAAAAGCCTGGCCGTGTGATTATTTTCGCAGGAACAGGTGATGCTCTGCGCGGGGGTAGTCTTCAAAAATATCAAGTCAATATTCAAGCACTTGTCGCTGAGGCACGTTCCAATAAGATCACTCCCATTTTAGCGCTTCCCTTACCATATCCTGGCACCCAAGAAAAGATTAAGGCCATGAGAGCATGGGAGTTAGGTTTCGCGCAAACAGAAAAGCTTGTCCTTCTCAATTTTGATTCAGTCCTTTTCGATGCTAACGGGAAATTTTTAAGTAATCTTTCAGGAGACCGAACATATCCCTCCGTGAAGGGATACGAAGTCATGGGAGATTATGCTGCAAGCGTACTTAGTAATTCGTTCGTTTTTCAAGACTAAAACTCACGGAAAAATTGGGAAAAGGTTAAAATCCTTGCAGGAATTAGCTTATGGTTCGGCGAATACAAAAATAACCTATCTTTTTATAGAAGGAAGGAGAATACTTGCAATAATAAGTTAATAATAAATAGTTTTAGAAATGGTTTTTAACCCTAACTGAGGAGCAAGAGTAAAAGAGGAGGAAAAAAAATGTTCAAAAAGACCAAACAAAAGCTGTTAAGAATTTGTCTGGCAGCAACAGTAACGATGTCCTTAACCCTAATTCCACTGGTAGTCAACGCAGCAACAACGACTATTTCTGGTACGGTAACCCGTCTGGGGGGAAACGATCGATATGCAACTGCGGCTTTAATAGCCCAAAAAGGTTGGACGGGAGTTTCAGATAATGTCGTACTCTCCGCAGGAATGACTGACAATCTGGTGGATGCCTTAGCCGCTGGACCCTTAGCGTTTAAATTGAAGGCTCCCATTGTTTTAACCGACGAAGGGCAAAGCCTGAATTCATTTGCTAAAGCAGAATTATTACGTCTTAAACCTAAAACGGTCTACATAACCAGTGGCACCGGGGTGATTAAGTCGACAGTACTTGATGAACTCCAAGCTATGGGCATGACCACGATTCAGTTAGGTGGTTCCGACCGCTATGAAACTTCCGTAAACATCGCCAAAGAAATGGTCAAGCAAGGCGTGAATATTAGCAGTGTTATGCTCGCGGCTGGCTGGGTTAGTCCGGCAGATGCCTTGTCTGCAGCTTCAATTGCTGCGACACAGGAAATTCCGATTTTGAGTACGACAAAAGACGAGCTTCCTGCCACGGTTAAAACCTATCTGGAGAGTATCAAGGCAAACGTTGCCAATTCCTATGTCATTGGTGGGATTGGGGTGGTTTCTGATAATGTCAAAGGACAATTGCCCGGCACGGTTAGCCGTTACTCTGGTCAAGATAGGTATGCGACAAATGTGGAAGTACTGAAGAACTTCACGAAGCAATACAAGAATAAAAAGGTCTATGTCGCTAATGGGGAATCCTTGGTCGACGCCTTGGCAGGAGTACCTTTGGCAGCAGCTGGCCAAGCACCGATTGTTCTGATCAATCAACAATTGGCTGAGGCTACGAAGGACTTTGTGAAGTTGAATATGTCTACACAGGAGATGGTTGCTTTAGGAGGCGAAGGCGTTGTTCCTTCAGCAGGGCTGAACGCCTTAACTACTGTGAGTTCTTATGCAACCGATAACGCCGCAGAGGGCTCAACGGATGTCACTAAACCAGTAGAAATTGCGGATAATGTCTTAATTACAGGAAACAACGTAACTCTTGAAAATGCCAAAATCGATTACAGTGTTTATGTAAAAGGTGATAATGTCACTCTGAGCAACCTAAACGTCAAAGGAACGGTCTTTGTGGATCCGGGAGTCAATGGCTCGGCAACCTTAGATGGCGTAACCGCTGCCAATATTGTGATCCTCTCCGGAGCACCGCACAGTATTAAGATTACGAGTTCAAGCTCAGGACAGATCACAATTAGCTCAGATGGCAATACGAATGTGGTACTTAGCTCGGTAACTACCAATGGCGTGTCTATTCAAACAGCAATGGTTTATCAAACAGATTCAGCCGGTCATCAAGTAAAAACGGGTACGATCACGATTACAAGTGGGGCTGGAAATAATCTGGGGGCTGTGACTATTACCAGTGATCCTGGAAAGACCACAGAGGTTAATTTGAGTGGGACCATTACTCAGCCTATTACTGTTGTAGGACAAGGTGGTACTTCCATTACTGCTGCCGCTGGCACAGTCGTCGCTAATATTACTTCCAATACAAACAATTTAACCTTAGCCGGAGCCGGAACGTATACAGCCGTAGTAGCTCAAAGTGGTACTCTGACAGCTGCACCTGGTACTGTGTTGCCATCAGTCACTGTTGCCGCTACGAGTGCTACTCAGACAATAACTTTAGCTGGAAATATCGGGAATGTAATCCAGACTCAAGGAAATGTAACCTTGGCGGCAGGTGCTACAGTGGCAACTATGACTAGTACGGCTAGCAATGCCACGATTAATGTTCCACCTGGTGCCAGTATCGGCAGCCTAACAGGCTCAACTGGCGTCACTGTCAGCGGTGGTGGTACAGTTAATGGTCAGGTTACAAGCTCAACAACACCGAGTGCACCACCTGCGGGAACAACAACTCCGGGAACAGGTGGAGGCAGTAGCGGTGGTAGCAGTGGAGGTGGCGGAGGTCATGTGACGCCGGCGCCAATCGTGCTCTCTATCACAAGCGCAGCGACAGGGGCGTATATAGCTTCTGTAAGTGGATCAATAATAACAATCACTCCTAGCGTCTCAGCTTTTAAACAGCCCAATCTCAAACTGGATCAAAATGCTTCTATGAACATAACAGTGAACAGAACAGGAACATCCTATAATTTGGGAACTTGGAATTTAACAAATTCTGCTTCCGGTAATGACCTCTTTTCGGTAGCTAACGCTCCGAATCTTGATATGCTGCAAACTCTAGAAATCCTCAAGGCGACAGGAATTTCAAGCTCGGCCATTTTCAGTGCGATAGACTTTCATGGTATCTTGACTCAAGCCCAACTGATGAATCCAACAAATAAGGCTATGGTGTACACTAAAATGGCGGATATATTCACGCAAGCGGGTAACACAAGTTCGACCAATGCATTTTACCAAGCTCTAAATTTACCGGGAATGTACGCAGCTGCGGATTCCACGACCCAAGGCCAGCTTAGGGCGATTATTGACACAGCAGTATTACCCCTAAGTGCTGGAGTGAATGCTTCGACGTTATTAGATCCAAAAACATCGGCAACTGCAGTGGCTACTTTAACAAGCTCGGGGAAGATGAATACCTTCTTCAATAACATTAATTTCCAACTACTCTTCGATGATTTAAGTGCTTCGATTAATAAAGGGGCTATTTTCACTGCAATTGACTTCACTTCACTGTATAATGCGATTTCCACGTTGCCTCCATTGAATAAAATGGCAGTTTACCTGGACGCTGCCTCTCTCTATCAAGCCGCTTTAACAGTAAATACTGGGGATAACATTGATTATGGCGCATTATTAGGATTAGTTATAACGAGCCCCAATTCAGTAACCTTGACCTTATCGAATGCTAATGGGACGAGGAGCTATTCGGTTATTAAGGGCTAATAATCAACCAGTCAATCGATTTTCTTAGTCCGTTTGGACAGACCGAAGGTTTTATGGTTAGTATACAGAGAGTTGGTTTCTCCAACTCTCTGTATTTATGTGGTCTAATCACAGGTGGGTAAGTTCTGTCTAAAAAAGCAATTTCCTTAATCACATTTAAAGGAAAAACAAAAACCATCGCGAATATCAAAAAGTTGACAAAGTTTTCGTGGCTGATTAGGAGGACATCATGGAACAGGAAATAGAACTGCGGCAATATTGGGAAATACTACGCAAACGTTGGTTGATCGTAGTGGCTTTACCACTTATCGCAGCGCTCACCAGCGGAGTTATCAGTTTTTTTGTTTTAAAACCAGTTTATCAAGCCTCTACCACGCTGATTGTGGGAAAAAAAGCTTCAGAAGCTGGACAAGCTGCGGTACAAATGCTTGATAGTAGTGTACTTCAAGCCAACCTACAACTTGCTAAAACCTATGGGACAATCGCTCAGAGTCGTACGGTCGAGCAAAATGTACTGACGGAATTAAACTTGCCGCTGACTGTCGAAGCGCTTAATAAAATGATTACTATCAATCTGGTCAAGAGCACGGAGATCTTGGAAATTCAGGTGAACAATACAAACCCGGAACTGACCACCTCAATCGCCAATACGATGGCCCAAGAATTTTCCAAAGCAGTCATTGAAATAAAAAAAGTGGATAGTGTCAGTATCGTGGATAAAGCCGTGGTTCCGACGACCCCCATCAAGCCCAACAAGAAGCTTAATGTACTCATAGCCTTTGTCGTGGGTTTAATGGCTTCTGTCGGCTTGGTCTTCTTGCTGGAATACTTGGATAATACCGTGAAGACGACGGATGATGTGGAGAATTTATTGGGGATTCCTGTACTGGGTATTATTCCGAATTATCAAATCAACAAACAAGCTTAGAGGGGAAGATTCTATTGGCATATTCATTAATAACCTTAGAGCAAACGAAATCACCCATCTCCGAGGCCTTCCGAACACTGAGAACGAATGTTCAGTTTACCAGTGTTGATTCCGAAACTAAGAAAATCATGATCACAAGCTCCGGCCCTCGCGAAGGAAAATCCTCCGTCGTCTCTAACCTTGCAGTGAGTATCGCTCAAACCGGGAAATCGGTGCTTGTGGTGGATGCCGACCTGCGCAATCCAACCCAACATAAGATATTTGGCTTGTCTAACGGAGAAGGGCTATCCGTTACTTTAGTTCAAGATCATAACTTTTTAGAATATATCCGTGAGACAGCAGTCCCGAGCTTAATGGTGCTTACGGCCGGACCGATCCCCCCCAATCCGGCGGAACTTGTCGGGTCTAGGAAGATGAAAAGTTTGCTCGCCGAAGCAAGCGAACAATTTGACATAGTGCTCATCGATACACCCCCTATTATTGCAGTCACAGATGCCGCGATTCTAGCGCAGGAAGTCGATGGAGTCATCTTGGTGTTGGCTTCAGGCGAAGTGAACAAGGATTATGCCATAAAAGCCAAGGAACTGCTTAATAAAGTGGGAGCAAAGATCCTCGGGGCGGTGCTCAATAAAGTAGACATGAATACCAACGAATACTACTATTATTATCACTATAATGGTTCGGAAGATACGAAGAAGCAGCATAAACATCGTCATAAAGCTAGATAAAGAAAACAGCCTTCCTTCGCTCCAACGAAAGGGGCTGTTTTTTACTACTAAAGAAGTCAAGACTGTGCAGAAACAGGTTTTCTTGGTCAATATTGTGTGGTAAAATAAGTAAAATCAACGGCAAAGAGGAGGTCACTTTTATGCCATTACCACAAGAAGGAAGAAAATACACCTATGCAGATTACTTAACCTGGCCTGAGGGAGAACGATGGGAGATTATTGACGGAGTACCCTCGATGCAAGCAGCTCCAACCTGGCAGCATCAGGCCATATCTGTAGAATTAACCGCACAATTTAACGCTTATCTTAAAGGAAAACAATGTAGGGTATTCGCTGCTCCGTTTGATCTTTGTATTCCCGAAGATAATGAAAGTGATGAAGAAATTTCTAATATCATCTCACAGCCCGATATTGTGGTGGTTTGTGATGAAAGTAAGCTTAGGAAAACAGGTTATTTTGGGGTACCAGCACTTATTATTGAAATTTCCTCACCGTCAACGGCTAGGAAGGATAAGCTTATTAAGTTTAATACATTTGAAAAGGCTGGTGTGAAAGAATACTGGATTGTTGAACCTGAGAACAAACTTGTAAGTGTGTTTATTCTGCAGGAGAATAATAGATATGGCAGACCTGAAGTTTATGCAGAAGATGATAAGATTAAAGTAGCGATACTCTCAGAACATGAAATTGATTTGAACGAAGTTTTTCTTTAGAAATGGGCATAGGCATCAGAAACTTGTTGCTGCGCGGTTTTTCCCATCTCACGAGCTGCGTATAAGCTTGAGGGGCTCAAGGAGGAAAGTCCGTTTAACACGACACTCATCGAGTTCTTAGCTAAGCTGATTCCAGACAGGAACTCTTGGTAAGAGGCTTTTAACTTTTCCTCAGTCGGCGGGTTCGCCAGAACAAAGGCTTCAGCGGTAGTAAAGGTCGCTTGGGATTGAAGTATGCTAGCCCTGTAGGCAGATAAGCCAATACCCTTGCCCTGCAAGGCAAGGGTATTGGCCTTGACGTTTTGCATCGCTTGAAGCGTCTGCTGATAAGTGCTAGACATTATTTTTTTGTAATCTTCGGTAGGGGGGGTGCCTGCAGGGGATGACGGTGGATGAGGATTCGTTGGGGAAGCTGGGGTTAGAGAAGTTGGGGTTGGGGAAGGGGGGCTTATGGAAGGGGGGCTTATGGGAGAGGACGCTTGAGAATTCGGAGTTGGAGCAGAGGGGTTAGAGGAACCTACTGGCTTGACCTCATTAGAATTCGTTATTTGGGCCAGTTTCTGAGCGTCAATTGTATACTGCTTGGCTAGTTGTTGTCCTAGATGGATTTGCCAACCTACATAGCTCCCCACTGCTAAAATAAGCACGGCAACTATTGTGGCGATGCATCGTGGTTTAAGCTTGATCATCGTTAACTCCTTTCTGTTAAGTCAATTGAGTTGATTAATTAGATTGTAGCATTCTTTATTCCTATAAAAAAGGATTAGTTTTTATCGGAAAATATCTAAAATAGATAAACAAGACAGAGTAGGCAGGAGAATGTTTTCACGTGTCGTATATATATATTAAGATAGTTATAAGATTTGATCAAGAGGTTAGGCACTTAGTGAAAGGTGTGAAAAAATGGAACAAATCCTCACCCAGATTCTTTCAGAACTACAGGCTCTGCGTGAAGGCCAGTCTCGTCAGGGAGAAGACTTAGCCTCCTTGAAAAATGACGTAGCTACTCTGAAAAACGATGTTAGTGAGATCAAAGGGGAATTGCGCTATGTCTGGGATGACATCAAGAAAATAGACAGCCGTCTCTCCGCGCAAGGAGAGGAACTGGTCATACTCAAAAGGTTAAAATGATCGACATACATAGCCACATCCTGCCTGGGCTAGACGACGGGTCTAAGAGCGTGGAAGACACCCTGGGAATCGTGCGTCAGCTACGTAAGGCTGGATTTGAGACACTCCTGGCCACCCCGCACGTCCTGGAAGGGACAGATTTTTTACACCCAGAGGAGATCTTGAGCGCGACAGAGCAAGTGCGCCAAGCGGTTACCGAGGCAGGTATTCCCGTTGAAATTTTACCCGGCGCGGAGAACTATATCTTCCCAGACCTAGCTAAGTGGGTGCGCGCTGGAAAACTGCTGACCTTGGGAAACACCGGCAAGTATATCCTCGTCGAGCTGCCGATGCTGGAAATCCCTTACTATACGGAGCAAGTGTTTTTTGAGCTCCAAGTCCTAGGGATAACCCCGGTTCTTGCCCATCCAGAACGGAATAGAGGCTTAGCCGAGGAGCCGGAGCGGATCCTTGAGTGGGCAAAGAAGGGGATTCTCTTTCAACTGAATTTAAGAAGTTTAAGTGGGCATTATGGTTCCCAAGCTAGGCAATTAGCTGAAATCATGCTGAACAGTGATCTCAGCCATGTTATAGGCTCAGACGCCCATCGCCTGTCTGGCAGTGAGTTAACCTATGTAGATGGGCTCCAGCGTGTCAAGGAAATCGTGGGAGAGACACGATACTTTGACTTGACGAGGGGAAATCCGCAAACGATTCTTGAGGGGAAGCCCCTGCTGGGGGATAGGGAATATTTCCTGAAGGGGTTAAGTAGTAAGAAACGGGAGAACCGATTTTGGAATTTGTTTCGGCGCTAGAGACAGTATAGTTAGTCCTTGGCTTTCACCAGGACCCCTTTCCCTCGAAAAACGATGCTCAGCTTGATGGTATTTACCCAATAGGGTTGCAAACCACCCTGCCAATTCAGCACATATTCCAAAAGAGACCAAGGGTTATAGATCACGGTATTACCAAAAATATAACCTAATATAATTTCCTGAAATTCACAAGCAAGTGTTGTTTATTTTTTAGGGCTCTAAGTATCATTTGTAGAAATCAAAAAGGAAAAAGAGGTACGTAGATGATTCCGTTATCAAGACCGGATATTACAGAGAGAGAAAAACAAGCCGTACTAGCGGTCCTAGACTCGAATCACTTGGCCTTGGGGCCAAAACTCAAAGAGTTTGAGGAAAAAATGGCAGCTTACGCTGGAACAAAGTATGCAGTAGCCTGCAATAGTGGGACGAGTGGTTTACATATGATTGTAGCCGCTCTAGGAATAAAAGATGGCGATGAAGTTATTACTACACCGTTTAGTTTTATAGCCTCTAGTAACTGTATGTTATTTGAACGCGCGAAACCCGTGTTTGTCGATATCGATGAAAAAACCTATAACCTGGATACAGCGCAAATTGAAACGAAAATTACGGAAAGAACCAAAGCAATCTTACCGGTTCATGTTTTTGGGCAACCTGCGAACATGCATGACATAAGACGAATTGCTCTTAAGCATGGATTGGCTATCATTGAAGACTCCTGTGAAGCAATTGGGTCTGAGTGGAATGGTGAAAAAGCTGGAGCGATGTCTGATGCTGCGGTTTTCGCCTTTTATCCGAATAAGCAAATGACAACGGGTGAGGGTGGGATCGTCGTTACAAACAATGAAACCCTTGCGAAGTTATGTTATAGTCTTCGGAATCAAGGACGTGGAATTGATACGCAGTGGCTCAATCATGTTCGTTTAGGCTACAACTATCGGATGAGTGACATCAGTGCTGCGCTTGGACTTGCACAGCTTGAGCGAATTGATGAGATTATTGATGCTCGTCAACGAGTTGCTGATTCCTATATGGAAAAGCTTAAGGATATTGAAGGGGTTATTCTTCCTACGATTGACGAGAGAGTGAAGATGAGCTGGTTTGTGTTCGTGATACGATTTGAACCGTGGATCGATCGGAACTTAGTGATGGAAACACTCTTAGATCGGGGGGTTGGATGTAGGCCATACTTTACTGCGATCCACCTTCAGCCTTTCTATCGTGAGATGTTTGGGTATAAGGAAGGGGATTTCCCGATTACCGAACACGTCGCGAGCGGTACTTTGGCTATTCCGTTCTTTAATAAGATCACTGAGGAGCAAATCGATAGCGTCGTGGATGAGGTTAGGAGAGCTATTCGGTATGCCTCGATAGCTGATCCTGAAGCACGACTGAAGAAATTGTGGGAAGATGTGGGCTAGGAGTGTAGAGAGTTGATGATAACTTACGTTAAGATAAAGAGAGCCATGGATTTATTATTTTCAATTACTTTGTTGATTGCGGCGTCCCCAATCATGCTTTGTGCAGCAGTTGCCATAAGATTAGGATCGCAGGGCCCCGTATTCTTTAAGCAAGAACGGCCAGGTAAAGATGGAGTTATATTTACGATTTATAAGTTTCGGACCATGCGCTTGGAGACCGAGAAAGACGGTCGCCCCCTATCCGATATGGAACGTATGACCAGTGCGGGTTCGCTTTTACGAAAGTTTAGTGTCGATGAACTGCCACAGCTTTTTAATATCTTAAAAGGGGATATGAGTTTCATTGGCCCCCGCCCTTTGCTGGTTCAGTACTTAGAGTGTTATACTCCAGAGCAGATGCGGCGGCATGAGGTGACACCAGGAATATCCGGGTGGGCACAGATCAATGGGCGCAATGGGGTGGACTGGGAGACGCGGTTTGAGTATGATGTGTGGTATGTAGAGCATATTTCGTTCGGGTTGGATTTTAGGATTTTTCTGAGGACATTGGCTATAGTGGTTATGAGGAGCGGGGTTAATCAGTCGAAGAAGCAGACGATGGAAGAGTTTGGTGTGACAGCAAAGAGTTTTAAAGGCTAGGAGGGAGGTTGCCTTGAGCAAACTTCTTATTTTAGGTGCTGGAGGACATGGTAAGGTAGTTGCAGAGTGTGCCTTGTCATTAGGAATATATACGGATATTGCATTTTTGGATGATGAAAAGGTGACTGGGGAATTAATTCTAAGATCATGTCCAGTTATTGGAACATTTAGTGATGCAGATAATTTCGCTCATGAGTTTTCTCAGGCATTTGTGGCTCTAGGAAACAATAGGTCAAGAGTAGAGCTTATAAAATATCTTAAGAAGATAGGATATAGAATACCTAGTTTAATTCACCCTGCTGCGTATGTGAGTAAATTTGCTCATATCGAAAGTGGAACGGTCATCATGGCGGGAGCTGTTGTTAACGCAGATGCACATATTGGAGTGGGTGGAATTATTAATACAGGTACTTCGGTTGATCACGACTGCGTTCTGGGGATGGGTGTTCACTTATCACCGGGGGCGAGGTTGGGTGGGACAGTGACTGTTGGGGATTACTCCTGGATTTGTATGGGTGCTAGTGTTGTGAACAATGTTCGGGTAGGAGAAGGATCGGTAGTTGCTGCAGGGGCAGCGGTTATTAAGGATGTTGGTGATGGGGTGCTGGTTGCGGGGGTGCCGGCTAGGGTGCGGAAGGGGTATTCCACTGTTTAATGAGTTATGCTTAGTATTGGAGAACACTAAATGAGTAAAATCTTACAAGTATGCGCTATAGATTTATCAGTTGATGCATTACTTAAGCCATTGATTAAAGCACTTATGGAGCAGGACCACGTAGTTCATAATGTATGCAGTAACACCGGAAGATTTAACAGCTTAATGGAACAAGGATTGCATATGGTTGAAATCCCTATCGAACGAAGAATAAGTCCAATATCAAATCTTAGATCTTTAGTCGCTCTTTATAAGCTAATGAAATCGGAGAGATACGATGTTGTCCATGTCCATACGCCTATAGCAGCAGTACTAGGAAGAATCGCCGCTAAACTAGCAGGGGTAAAAGTAATTATTTATACTGCTCATGGATTTTACTTTCATGATGGAATGTCGAGGAGTAAATATCAATTTTTCTATTGGTTAGAAAAGAATATAGCCCTTTACTTCACCGATTGGATATTTCTGCAAAGCAAAGAGGACTTTGAACTATGTATTAATGCTAAATTTAAAGATCAAGAACATATTGTTCATATTAGTAATGGCGTGGATATTGTCAAAAAGTTTAACCCTATTATCATAGAATCATCATTGATTATAAGTTTTAAAAGTGAACTTGGGATAAAGGAAGACGAAGTAGTTTTTACCTTTATCGGAAGATTTGTTCGAGAAAAGGGTGTTTTTGAATTATTAGAGGCCTTTCATCGTCTGGTGAAGGTTTATCAAAATGTTAAGCTGCTAATGATCGGTGATACCCTAAGCACCGACAGAGATCAGAAAACATCTGGTGAATTATTAGAGATAACGGATCATCCCAATATTAAAGTTCTTGGCATGAGAACTGATATTCCGCAGTTGTTAGCTATCACAGATGTCTTCGTGTTACCGTCTTATAGAGAGGGTTTACCACGATCTATCATCGAAGCCATGGCTATGGCGAAGCCAATTATCGCGACGAATATCCGTGGATGCAGGGAAGAAGTGGTACACAACGAAAATGGCTTTTTAGTTGCGAAAGGCGACAGTGAACAGCTCTATAAGGGAATGTTAGATTTGGCTAGGGATCGTAATAAAAGAGAGCTGTTTGGAAGAAAAAGTAGGGAATTGGCTGAAGATTTATTCGATGAGGAAAAGGTAATCTTAAAGCAATTAGAAGTTCTCAATGGATTAGTATAATATCAAATAAGTGATATCAAGGTGTAATGGAAAGATGAAGTTTTAGTAACGAGAGTAGCAGGGTTAATCAATATAAAAGGCTTAAGATGATGGAGGTAAAAAATGGGTTACGAAAATGTACGATTTCCTGAAAATACGCGGTTTCTTGTCACCGGTGCTGCTGGATTTATTGGCTCCAATCTTGTTGAAGTATTACTTAGTATGGGTATGAAGGTACGAGCACTTGACAATTTTTCTGCTGGTAAGCGTGAAAACATAGATTCGTTCATAAATCATTCCAATTTTGAATTCATTGAGGGTGATATATGTAACTTTGACACTTGCCTAAAGGCGTGTGAAGATGTTGACTATGTCTTACATCAGGCTGCACTCGGTTCTGTACCCCGCTCTATCAGGTTTCCGCTAATGTATGAGGAAAACAACATTAAAGGCTCACTTAATATAATGGAAGCTGCCCGTCTAGCTGGTAGTATAAAAAGAATTGTCTATGCTTCTTCTTCCTCAATCTATGGCGATGCGGTTAAACTGCCTAAGGTGGAGGGCGAGGAGGGAAGGCTGCTTTCTCCCTACGCAGTTGCTAAGCATGCAAATGAGCTTTACGGTAACCTTTACACTCACTTGTACGGTGTACAGTGCATAGGTTTGCGTTATTTTAACGTTTTTGGTCGTAGACAGGATCCATATTCCCAGTATGCTGCGGTTATTCCGCTTTTTGCAAAGATGTTGCTCGCTGGTGAATCGCCGACAATTAATGGTGATGGTGAAACAAGCCGTGATTTCACATATATTGAAAATGTCATTGAGGCCAATCTGAAGGCTTGCATGGCTCCGTCTGAAGCATGCGGACAAGCTTACAATATTGCGTACGGCGAACGGTTTACATTAAATCATATGTATGCAAAAATGTGTGAGTTGCTTGGGGTCGATATTGAACCAATTCATGGGCCTGAACGCGTCGGCGATATACGGCATTCCCATGCTGACATCTCTAAGGCCCGTAAGTTACTGGACTATAAACCGTCGTGGTCTTTTGAGCTTGGCTTTGAGCAGGCTTTGGAGTGGTACAGACTTTACCTAGGGTAGAGTTAAACTGAGGGTAGAGTCTTAAGATCTTTAACAACGGCGATATGTACCGCGATTTCACCTATGTGGATGATATTGTGATAGGTGTTAAGAATATCCTATGCAATCCTCCAAAAGCTAATGAAAACGGTGTAATATACAAGATCTATAACATTGGCAACAATAAGCCGGAAAAGCTGATGGACTTTATCCAGACATTGGAGCAATGTCTTGGCAAGGAAGCAAAGAAAGAGTATTTGCCGATGCAGCCGGGAGACGTGTATCAGACTTATGCGGATGTTACTGAGCTGATGAATGATTTTGGATTTAAGCCGAGTACGTCGATAGCAGAAGGTTTGGCAAGGTTCGTGGAGTGGTATAAGGAAGAGTATTGCAGTGGATTATAACGAGATTATCAAAATCAGGAATTGTTTTTTATCTCATATTCCAGAAAACTCCGAAGTCAATTTGGCCTGTTTAAATTTGGAATTTTAAACATCCTTGGTTAGGTACCATTCCAGACAAACACTGATTCCGGTAACTCTAAATAGCGAATGATCTTCGCC